>NZ_JBJDRM010000007.1:0-183601 GCF_044987515.1 Sphingobium sp. ZW T5_29 | reverse complement strand
CTCCCGGATGTCGGGATGGACTGGCCTTTTCCCCCCACACCCCCTACATGCCCGACCATTATGGGCCGATTTTCCAAAATGCACGGACTGGGCAACGACTTCGTCGTCATCGACGCGCGCGAGGACGCCGTCGACATGACCGCCACGCGCGCCCAAGCCATAGCCGACCGCCACGCGGGCATAGGCTGCGACCAACTCATCATCATCGGCCAGTCCGATCGCGCGGACGTATCCATGCGCATCTTCAACAGCGACGGCAGCGAAGTCGAAGCCTGCGGCAACGCCACCCGCTGCGTCCCCCTGTTCGTCGGCCGCGACGTGCTGATCGAAACCAGGGCAGGACTGCTGGAAGCCAAGGCGATCGATGGCGGCGCAACCGTCGACATGGGCGCGCCCCGGCTCGACTGGGACGCGATCCCCCTCGCCTACGCGATGGACACGCTGACCATGCCGGTCAGCTGGGAAGACCTTCCCGCCCCCGCCGCCGTCAATGTCGGCAACCCGCATGTCGTCTTCTTCTCCGACGATATGAATGGTGTGAACTTCGACCGTTTAGGCCCGTTGATCGAGACCGATCCGCTCTTCCCAGCCCGCGTCAATGTGAACTTCGCGCAGGTCATCGGCGACAATCATATCCGCCTTGTCGTGTGGGAGCGCGGCGCTGGCCTCACCCGCGCGTGCGGCACCGGCGCCTGCGCAACAGCCGTCGCAGCCGTGCGGCGCAAGCTCGTCAGCGGCCCCACCCGCGTGACCCTGCCCGGCGGCGACCTCGTCATCGATTGGCAACCCGGCGGGCACATCTTGATGACCGGCCCCGCCACCCACGTCTTCGATGGCGAGGCCGACTGGACCCGCTTTTAGAGCATGAGCGGCCCGCAGATCATCACCCTCGGCTGCCGCCTCAACATCGCGGAGAGCGAGGCGATCCGCGAAATGGCGGATGGGCAGGATGACCTGATCGTCGTCAACAGCTGCGCGGTAACCGCCGAAGCCGTGCGCCAAACCCGCCAAGCCATCCGCCGCGCCCGGCGCGACCGGCCAGAGGCACGGATCATGGTCACGGGCTGCGCAGCACAGACCGAGCCGGAAACCTTCGCCAAAATGGCGGAGGTCGACGCGGTAATAGGCAACCACGAGAAACTCGACCCCTCCCACTACCCGTCATCCCAGCGGAAGCCGGGATCTCAGGCCCAACACCGTTCCCTGCCGCCCGAGACCCCAGCTTCCGCTGGGGTGACGGATGTGCTGGAGGCAGCGGAGAAAGTCCGGGTCTCCGACATCATGGCCGTTCGCGACACGGCGCCACACATGGCCAGCGCCTTTGCCGAGCACGCCCGCGCCTTTCTCGAAGTGCAAAATGGCTGCGACCATCGCTGCACCTTCTGCATCATCCCCTATGGCCGGGGAAACAGCCGCTCCGTCCCTGCAGGCGCCGTCATCGACAAGGCGCGCGAGCTTGTAGACGCAGGCTATCAGGAGATCGTGCTCACCGGCGTCGACGTCACCAGCTATGGCTCAGACCTCCCCGGATCGCCCTCGCTCGGCCTGCTGGTCGAACGCATATTGAAAGCCGTGCCCGACCTGCCCCGCCTGCGCCTCTCCTCCATCGACAGCGTGGAAATTGACGAGCGGCTCTTCGACCTCATCGCCCATGAGCCGCGCATGATGCCGCACCTCCATTTGTCGCTCCAGGCGGGCGACGACATGATCCTCAAGCGCATGAAGCGCCGCCACAGTCGCACCGACGCCATCCGCATAGTTGAGCGCCTGAAGGCCGCCCGCCCCGCCATCAGCATCGGCGCGGACATCATCGCCGGTTTCCCGACCGAGGATGAGGCGATGTTCGAAAACAGCCTGAAGCTGGTCGAGCAATGCGCCATCGTCCACGGCCATATCTTCCCCTACTCACCGCGCGCAGGCACCCCCGCCGCCCGCATGCCCCAAGTCGATCGTGCTAACATAAAGGCCCGCGCCGCCCGCCTCCGCTCCGCCTGCGAAACCCAACGCCAGCAATGGCTGCAAAGCCTCATCGGCAGCGCCCAATTGGTGCTGGTCGAGCGCAACGGCCTCTCGGGACATGCGGAAAATTTCGCCCCGGTGCGCTTCGAAACGCCCCAGCCCCCCTCCTCCATCACGTCCGCAACCATCACGGGCCTTGAGAATGGCGTGCTGATCGCGCAAGAGGCTCGGCAATGACTGAACCCGGCACCAGCTGGCGCGACCGCCTCTTCGGCGGCTTGAAGCGCACCTCCGACAAGCTCGGCGAAAACCTCACCGGCATTTTCACCAAGGCCGCACTCGACGAACAAACGCTGGACGAGATCGAGGAAGCGCTGATCGTCAGCGACCTTGGCCCCGCCATGGCCGCCCGCGTGCGTGATCGCCTGTCCGAAGGCCGCTACAATCGCGAACTGACGGAAGACTATCTGCGCGAAATCATCGCGGAGGAGATCGAGAAGGTTCTCGCCCCGGTCGCACGTCCGCTCGAGATCGAAGCCTTTCCTCGCCCCCAAGTGATTCTGGTCATCGGCGTCAATGGCTCCGGCAAGACCACCACCATCGCTAAGCTCGCCAATAATTTCCTGGAGCAGGATTATGGCGTGATGCTGGCTGCGGGCGACACCTTCCGCGCCGCCGCGATCGGGCAATTAAAGGTTTGGGCCGACCGCCTCGGCATCCCCATCGTCGCGGGCAAGGAAGGCGGCGACGCGGCGGGCATCGTATTCGACGCGGTCAAACAGGCAACCGCGACCGGCATCGACGTGCTGATCGTCGACACGGCGGGCCGCCTTCAGAACAAGACCGAACTGATGGACGAACTGGCCAAGATTCGCCGCGTCCTCGGCCGGTTGAACCCGGCCGCACCCCATGACGTTGTGCTGGTGCTGGATGCCACCACGGGACAGAATGCGTTGAACCAGATCGAGGTTTTCAAGGAAGTCGCGCAAGTCACCGGCCTCGTCATGACGAAGCTGGACGGCACCGCGCGCGGCGGCGTCCTGGTCGCGGCGGCGGAGAAATATCGCCTGCCCATCCATGCTATCGGCGTCGGTGAAAAGATAGAGGACCTGCGCCCCTTCGATGCCGGGGACATGGCGCGGGCGATCGCGGGGACCGCCTATGCGCGGTAACCCAAAGCATTTTGCAACAGCCACCCGGTACTCCTGCGAAGGCAGGAGTCCAGTCCCCCCGTCCGAACTGGGTTCCTGCCTTCGCAGGAACACGGAGCCGAACAAAAATGCCTGACACCAAACCAGCTCATAACGGCAACCTCAGCCTCGCCCTCGATTTCGGGCCGCTGCTCGTTTTCTTCCTGACCTACAAGGGCGCTGGCTGGTTCTGGGGCGCCTCCAACCCGATTACCGCGATGAGCCTGGGGACCGCCGCCTTCATGGCCGCGATCGTCATCGCCGTTATCATTTCCAAGGTGAAGCTGGGCCGCGTGTCGCCGATGCTGTGGCTGTCGGCAATGCTGATCCTGTTCTTTGGCGGTCTCACCATCTACTTCCAGGATCAGAGCTTCATTCAGATCAAGCCGACCATCATCTACTGCTTCTTCTCGCTGATGCTGTTCGGCGGCCTTCTGCGCGGCAAGGCGCTGCTCAAATATATATTGCAGGCAGCCTATGACGGACTGACCGACGAAGGCTGGCGCAAGCTGTCGCGCAACTGGGGCGTCTTTTTCGCGGCCATGGCGGTCGCCAACGAAGTGATGCGTCAATCGATGAGCTTCGACGCATGGCTGGCGATCAAGGTCTGGGGCGTCACCATAGTCTCGCTTCTCTTTGCGCTGGCAAACATCCCGATGTTGATGCGCCACGGACTTGCACTGGGCAACAATCTGGATAGCGAGGAAATCGGCGAAACCACCCCGCCGCAGGGCTGATCCAACCTTACTCCTGCGAAGGCAGGGTCCAGTCCAAATGGCCAGAGTGCACTCATTCGTTCAGGGCGGAACCGGGCCTTCGCCCAGCCCCGCCCGAAAGAACAGGTCAACCGCCGTTGAAGTTGATCATGCAATACAGCATCGGCAGCGACAGCAGCGTGTTCATGCGTGAAAAGATCATGGCGGTGGTCGCCGCCTTGGCCTTCGCCGCATCTTCAGCCGCGACGATACCCAGCGCCTTTTTCTGGTTCGGCCAGATGATGAACCATACGTTGAACGCCATCACCAGCGCCAGCCACATGCCAATGCCAATCAGCACGAAACCGGGCACGAACGTCAACGCTTCCACCAGATAGGCACTGCGCCATGCGATGATTACGCCGGTCAGCACGGTCAGCGCGGCGCCCCAGCGAAAGAAAAACAGCGCCGAAGGCGCGATGAATTTCGACACGCCTGGTTTCAGTTCGACCGGAACCTTGGGCATGGTCGGGATCTGGACGAAGTTGAAATAATAAAGAAGCCCGATCCAGACGACACCGAAAAACAGGTGAAGCCAGCGCAGGATGGCCTGTTCCGCTATTGTGTTCGCAGGCACCGCGAAAATCACGATCAGCGCCAGTACCAGCCCTGCGGCCAGCACCAAATGCAAATTGCCGAAAAATTTTGCCATTGATCCGTCCCCTATTGTCCAGCCGCTGCTAACGAGCGGCCTGACCGGTGATTCTAAGTCATCGTTACGCTGCTGTCACATGGATAATTCCGCTGCCTTAAACGAAAATATCCTGTTTTCTGCAGTGCAATAAGGCTGCTACGGGCGGGGACCCTTCCGGCTGCATACCCGTTATGCGGCCATCCATCCCAGAACCCGAGGAGTTCCGACATGGCCTTTGTGCTGCCCAATCTTCCCTATCCCAAGGATGCCTTTGGCGACATTCTTTCGGTCGAAACATTCGATTTTCACCATGGCAAGCATCACAATGCCTATGTCGTAAAAGCCAATGAACTGGTCGCCGCCGACCCCGCGCTTCAGGGCAAGTCGCTGGTCGACCTGATCAAGAGCAGCAAGGGCGCGCTGTTCAATCAGGTCGGGCAAATCTGGAACCACAGCTTCTACTGGCTCTGCCTTTCGCCCGAAAAGAAGCAGCCGTCTGGCCAGCTTCTCAACCTCATCAACGAAGGCTTCGGGTCGGTCGACGCGCTGCTCGACAAGCTGAAGGCGGAGGCAGTGGGCCATTTCGCCAGCGGCTGGGCTGCGCTGATCCTGAACGACGGCAAGCTGGAGGTTACCAGCTACCACGACGCCGACACGCCGGTTGCCCACGGCCATGCGCCGCTGCTGATCCTCGATGTATGGGAACATGCCTATTATATCGATTATCGGAACTTGCGCCCTAACTATGCCGAACGCCTGCTCAAGGAAGCGATCGACTGGGACTTCGTCGCGCTGAACCTCGACGGCGAAGGCGCGAGCCGCGCCGACCAGCCGGGCTGATCCATAATGCCATCCGCCGCTCCCAACGAGCGGCGGATGACCCCGGTTGCTCATTTCGTTTTCGGAACGGTTTATTAACAGGGCTATGTCATAAGCATCCGTAGTTGAACGGAAGCGGCCCGATGGATCTCGCGCAATTACAGGCACAGCATGTTGCTGTCGAAAAACTGGCAAACCGGTTTCTGTCCCTTATCGCTGATGACCGCTTGGCCCGTCCACTGGGCACACTACGCTGGCAACTGGCGCGAGAGCTGATGGCTCACCTCGCACTCGAAGACCGAATTTTTTATCCATCCATGCAACGCCAGGCGCATGCTCAGTTGCGCGACACCGCAGCCCGGCTTCAGGTGGAAATGGGGCCGATCGCCGCTTCATTTTCCCACTATATGTCCCGATGGAGCGATGATCGTATCGCACGCGAATGGTGCGATTTTTGCCGCGAAAGTCGACAGATGATCGACGCCATCCTCCACCGGATGCGCAAAGAGGAACATCTGCTGATGCCTCTGCTCGCCGAGGCGGGGCTGGAACCGCCCCTGAAACGCGCTAGCTGACCGCGATCCGGTCCTGAAGCAGGTCCAGCGTCTCCGCCAGTTCATCCAGATCAGCACCCCGGCGCACCAACAACCATTCGCGCGCCTGCGCTCCGTTGACCACCGTCACCGCGCCCTTGGGACAGACGCCCAGGCAATTGACTTCAACAATGCCCGCCGCCGCTTTGCGTCCCTTCTTCAGGGCCAGATGCTTGCGCAAGGCCTTCGCAAGTCGCTCATTACCCTCGGGCCCGAAGCCGCCGTCCAGCTTCTTTGAACATTTGCGGCAGACCAGCACCGCTTTGCGCCAATTTGAACGGACATGATCCGTCAATCGACGGTTTCCCGCGGTTTCCATGTGCGGCGCTCCTCTGCCGACCGCAGGACTTCATAGGCGGCCTGGATCGTCTGAAAGCGGACCGCGGCGTCCGCATCGCCGGGCTTCACGTCAGGATGATTTTCCTTGGCCAGGCGTCGCCAGCTTTTCTTCACCGCGTCGAAATCCGCATCGTCTTCCAGGTCGAGCGCCTTGAGCGCATGCATTTCGTCGCGGGATCGGCTGCCGTCGCCGGGGCCGCCCCAACCATGATAGGCGCTGTTCTGATACCCACCCGCATCTCGCCGCTCCGCCCGCTCGCGCTGTTCCCGCTCCTCCTTGTCCAGTCCCTGAAAATAATCCCAGTTGCGGTTATATTCGCCCGCATGATCGGCACAAAAATACCAGCGATCCGGGCTGTTAGGGGATTTCGGCGCGGGACAGTCGCCTGGTTTATCACAACCATGGCGGTCGCACATGCGCACCTGTTGCGCCTCACGCGAAGAGCCGTAGCTGCGCCAGCGGGGAAAGCCCCAGTCATTTGATCGGCTACTGCGTGCCATCGGTCCAAATTAGTTAAGCCAAAGGCAGAACGCCACCCCGGCAGTTGATGAAAAACCGCTATCCGTCCTTCCCACCTACCGATGGGGAGTATCTAGAGCATCGTGCGCAAAAGTGGGAACCGGTTTCGCGCTTCAAACGATGCGATAACAAAAAACCAGAGCGCGCGACCTGCGTCCGATTAAACGCAGCGCGCTCTAAATGCCAGAGGGCCTGTAAGCCGGGTTCTGTCCACCCCGTTTCCGGGGATGGGCGGCCATTCCTCTAGGGGACGGATTGCTCCGCCCCTCAAGCAACCAACCCGGGCGATCTCAGCCGAAACAGGCCTAGCAGCGCAGTCCTTTCGAACTACCTGCGCGCCGCCCCTATTCGGTCTTGCTCCCGGTGGGGTTTACCGTGCCGCCTTGCGTTGCCGCAGACGCGGTGCGCTCTTACCGCACCCTTTCAATTTCGCTGGACCTAAGTCTTAGCGACCTGCTTTCTGTTGCACTGTCCCTTGGATCACTCCAGCCGGCCGTTAGCCGGCACCGTCATTTCGTGGAGCCCGGACTTTCCTCGCCGTGGAAGTTACCCGCCACGCCGCGGCCGCCTGGCCCTCTGGCACGACGCGCTATACACATGGCGCGGGCATCCGTCATCCCCACTTATTCATCGCCCCTGGGCTTGGGCAGCAGCAGGGCCAGCAGGATGGCGCGGCATTCGCCATCGATGATCCCGTCGATCAGTTCGGGGCGAAATCGTCTCTGGAACGCGACCACCGCCGCTTCCGGCTCGGCAATGTCATAGCCAAAACGCTCCAGCGCCAGCATGAATCCGCCGTCGCTCCAATGCGGATCCATCAGATTCCTGGTCGGTCGCGGCAGGGCCAGGCGCAACCGGGCCAGTTGCCCCCATGGGAACAATTCGCCAGGATCCTGCTTGCGGGCGGGAGCGATGTCACTATGCCCGACGATGTTGCCGCGCGTGATCCCGTGCCGTTGGATAATGTCATGCATCAAGGGGATCAACGACCCTATCTGAATGTCAGGAAATGGCCGATAACCCCATTCATGGCCGGGATTGACGATCTCTATTCCGATGCTGGCCGAATTGATATCGTCGATTCCCCGCCAATAGGAGCGCCCCGCATGCCAGGCGCGCTTCGCCTCATCGACCATGCGGACGATCTGGCCATCCTCGGCCACGACATAATGGGCCGAAACCTTCGATTCCGGGCTGGCGAGCCAGTTGATCGCGCTCGCAGCGTCAGGCATCCCGGTATAATGCAACACCAGCATGGACACAGGCAGGCTGCGCTCGTCAAAATTGGGGGAAGGCGTGTCGATCATTGGAATGTCGGTCATCGCCAGAACTCTGTTCCCACCCATATCTGCCGATCGCCCTGGATACACCCGACCGCACTTGCCTGACCATGGCGCAGAGCGGGCGGGTGATCAAGCAGCCCTGTTTCGCACCTGCAAAAGGCGACGGAAGGGCCGCGCGCTTATCCGGCTCGCCTGACGGATTCGTCCGCCGCATCAGGGATCACCGGCTTTCGACCATAGCTTCCCCGGAATTCGGGGTGTGGCGTGAAATCTTCGCTGTGACCGATCACGGTTTCACCTGCGCCCAGCAGGAGCACGGATTGCGGATGGCTGTGGCGGGCCAGCAGGCGCAGGACATCCTGCCGTCGCTCCGGTGTGAAATACAACAGCACGTTGCGGCAAAGCAAAAGGTCATATTCGCCCGACGGCGCACGTGGCTCGAACAGATTATCGGTCCTGAACTCGATCATCCGCCGCAATTCGGGGCTGGCATGCCAATCGTCGCCGACCGGCTCGAACCACTTGATCAGGTCTCCCACGGAAAGGCCGCGCTGCACGTCCATTTGCGTGAATATGCCCGATCGCGCCTGATCGACGGCGGCAGTGGAAATGTCGGTTGCCAGTATCTCGATCCGCCATCCACGCCACCGCGCCATGTCATTTTGAAACTGGATCGCGAGCGAATAGGCTTCCTGGCCGGTCGAACATCCCGCGCTCCATATGCGCAGCACCCGGTCCTTCCGCTTCATGTGGATGGACGGCAGTATCTGACGGCTAAGCATGTCGAATATCTGCAAATCGCGAAAAAAGCTGCTTTCGTTATTGAGCAGGGCATTGATAATCGCGTCCTCAAGGCCACTGTCCCGCCTCGCCAACAGCTTCGCGGCCAGCTCATCGATCTCAGAAACACCATGGGCGCGCATCACAGGCTTCAGCGCCGTTTCCATCCGCCATGCACGGCTTTCGGACAATATCTGTCCTGTGCGCGACGCCAGCAGGGCAGAAAAGATGCGAGCGCCGCCCTGCTGCGGCGATTCATTGGAAGGCTTCAATGTGTCAACCCTTTGCTCTTTCCGCGCCGCGCTACAAAATCCATGATGGCTCCCGGCTCCAGCAGCGCGCAACTCAACCCCGCGCTGGCCACTGATCCCGGCATCCCCCATACGACGCTGCTCGCTTCATTTTGCGCGACGATCCACCCTCCGGCCGCCACGATATTGCGCGCGCCCGCCGTTCCATCCCGTCCCATGCCGGTCAGGACGATGCCTGCCGCACCCTTGCCATAGGCATCCGCCATGCTGACGAACATCGGATCCACGCCCGGCAGGTATCCGCCAGCCGTGCGTTCCGGGTTCAGGGCGATTATGACGCGGTCCTCCAGCACCCGCCGCACCTGCAAACTGGCGTCGCCAGGCGCGACATAGATAATATTGGGCTTAACGGTCTCACCCTGCTCGGCGACCTTGACGCGCAGGGGGGTCATTCGTCCCATCTGCTGCGTGAAATAGGATGTGAAGCTGGCTGGCAGATGCTGCGTCACCAGAATCGGAACGCCCAACGGAGCAGACATGCCCGCGAACAACTTGCCCAGCGCATGAATGCCTCCCGTCGATGCGCCGATGCCAAGGCAGGCGATCGGCGCCTGAACCCGGCTGCACACCACCGGCACCTTCACGCCGGTTCCAGCCGGGGCCGGAACGTCGCTAGCCGCCAGACGGGACAAGCGATCGATCAGCATCCGGGGGAACTGCTCGCCATAGCTGCCGCTACCCGGCTTGGCGCAGATATCGCTCGCACCCAGCGCCAGGGCATCCATGGCAGCCGCGCTTCCTTCGTCGCAATTGCCCGAAAGTATCACGACCTTCCCCTGCGGATTGGCGCGCAATATCGCGGGCAGAGCGACCAGCCCGCTTTGGCCGGGCAGTTCGATGTCCAGCAGGACCAGATCGACCTGCTCCCCGGCCAGATAGTCCAATGCATGTTCGGCGCTGTTGGTTTTGTGCACGACCTGAAACGCCGGATCGCCGTTCAATATGCGTTCGATCACCGTCCGCACCACGACCGAATCGTCGACCACCATCACGCGGATCGCGCTGGATTGGCTGTTGTTGACCATGGTCTGCTGGACGGCGGACATCGATTGGCTTTCGGGCGGGGACGAAGGATAAGCGAATCGGCTTGTCAGATCACTCCGACGATCGACAGCTTGCTTTCCAGCGTTTCGCGGTCGAATGGCTTCATGACATATTCGTCCGCGCCAGCTTCAACCGCCGCCTTGATATGGCTGATGCCATTTTCGGTGGTGCAGAATATGATCTTGGGCCGCGCCGTCACCTTTGCGGTCGACAGGGCCTGAAGGAATTCCATCCCGCTCATCACCGGCATGTTCCAGTCCAGCAGCACGACATCAGGAGCCGCCGCTTCGCATTGGGTCAGGGCATCCTGTCCATCCACCGCTTCAGTGACCGACAGGTCCAGCGATTCCAATATGTGCCGCGCAACTTTACGGATGACTTTGGAATCATCGACTACCAGGCAGTTTTTCATGAGCGTCCCTTTTTGAATTTCTGCAACCCGTCCGACGGGCCTAACCGACAAAGCCGATCAATTGGTAAACACGCACAGATTCAAACAACTTCATGCCGCCTGCGCCAGCGATCCAGTTTCGATAAAGCTGGCGAGGGAGACGAGCAGATATGGCTGATCCTCATGCTCGACGATCGCGCGGGCATAGGGCGTCCAGGCGGGGTCGAGTTGACCGCGCAGAGGCAACCCTCCATCCGGCACCTGGCAAATGTCGTGGACAGCATCGACCATCAGGCCGTAGCTGTGTCCACTGATCTCCGCGATGATGGCGTAGCTGCGTTCTCCAGCAAAGATGGCCTTGCCCCGGATGAGCGCGGGCACATCGATGATGGTGAGGACGCGACTGCGCAGCGCAGACAGCCCCGCCACATGCGCGGCCATTCCCGGCACCGGCGAAACATCGGCCAGGCGCACGACGGCCTCGACCTCATGCGCATCCACCGCCACCCTGGTGCCCGCTAACGTCGCGAGAAGATAAAGCTGATCCATGACTGCTCCTTCAGCGCCCGACGCCGGCGATAGCGGCCATCAGCGCGTCCTGGTCATATCGATAAATGCTGCCGTCCCGCGGTCCCGATGGCCGCAGCGACGCGCGCAGGTGAACGACGCGGCAGCCCAGCGTTTCGGCGGCCTGCGACAGGTCCGGCCCGGAACTCAGCACGACATCCAACGGGTCGACCGGCTCGTCAGTCGGCAGGCCCAGAACCACCTCATGCCCCGCCTGCCGAAGTAGGGGCGCCAGTATTTCACGCGTCCAGCCGTCATCCCCGTCCGCCAGGACACAACGGCCCCGCGACCGCTCATGGACCGGCTCACCGGGTAACCCGGCGAACAGGGCAAAGGGGTTGACGACCTCCAGATGCTCGCCATCGATTACGGACACGCCGCTCAACATGCCATGCATGGCCACCATGTCGGGGACCAATGGCATGTCGATGATGTCCAGCACTGCCGCCACCGGATAGCAGGCTTCGCGCGCGCCATCACGGATACGCAGCGCAGAAACAGTTGAAGCGCCAAAGCTGTGGACGCCGTTGACCACCGGCACCAGCCCGCCGTCCAGCCGGACGAAAGCACGGGCGCCAGACCGGCCGAATGCTGCGGTATCGATATCTTCGACCCGCTCGACCACCGACAGCTGGATCAGCCTGCGTTCCCCGGAAAGCTCCTCGAACCGCAGCGCCGGGATCATCTCTACCGCCGCTCCGTTCATCTCGTCTTCTTCCAGGTGACGCTGGGCGCAATCGTCAACGACGTTGGGCAGGTCCGCCGCATTGGCAAGGCCTGCCGCGTCCAGCAGCAACATCGGCTTGCCATTGTCCGGCAGCGTCATGCCAGCATAAACGCCGCTCGCCATGATCAGTGGGGATGCAGGACGTATAACCAGTTCCTCATGGTTTTCGACCGACGCGACGCCCATGGCAAAGGGAACACCCGTGCCGGACCGCACCACCATGATAGTTCGGGGACCGCTTTGGGGCAGCGTTTCCATCCCCAGCACATGTTCCAGGTCGATCATGGAATGGCGCACCGATCGGATCGTCGCGATCTTGGCTCCACCCACTTCGACGATCCGCAGCATGGCATTGTTATCGTGCAATATCTCCACCACCGCGGCGCGCGGCATGGCAAAATGCAGCCCGCCTGCCCGGACGATAAGACCCGGAATGATCGTCAGCGTCAAAGGCACGCGCAAAATGATGCGCAGCCCCCTGCCCGGCTGATTATCGAGCGAGATGATCCCGCCGATCCGCTCCACATTGGCCCGGACCACGTCCATCCCAACGCCCCGGCCCGAAATTGCCGTTATCTGCTGCGCGGTCGACAGGCCCGGATGGAAAATAAGCTCCAGCTTTTCTGCTTCGCTCATGCGATTCGCCGCATCCCGCGTCAGCGTTTCGGCGAGCACGGCCTTTTCGACCAGCCGCTGCGTATCGATGCCCTGACCATCGTCGCTGACCTCGATCACGATCTGGTTGCCCGACTGACGGGCCTCCAGCTTCAGCGCGCCGACTTCGGGCTTGCCTAGCGCGCGCCGACGATCAGGCGTTTCGATGCCATGGTCGATGCTGTTGCGGACGATGTGGGTCAGCGGATCGACCACCATCTCCACCATCTCGCGGTCCATTTCCACATCGCCGCCTTCCAGCGTCAGGTCGATGCGTTTGCCCAATTCCCTCCCCAGATCACGGACCATGCGCGGGATCGCAGTGAACAGGCGGTCGACGCGCTGCATCCGCGTCTTCGATATCGCGTCGCGCATGTCGGCGACGCAGGTCGACAGTCGTTCGAATGCGCTTTCCAGTTCTGGGTCGCCCGACCGTTCCCGCATCTGCCGGGACAATTCGTTGCGCGCCAGCACCATGTCGGACACGCCGTTCATCAACTGGTCGATCAGCGAAAGCGGCAGGCGAATGGTCCGGGGCACCGCTTGCGTCCCGCCCGGCCGAACGCGTTGTTCCGGCGCGGGCACGACGATCGGTCCCGTTTCCAGCGCGATGTTGCCGGGTGCATCGGCGGACAGAGCGCCGATCAGCAAATCGTCATTTTCGTCGGGCAGTGCAGCGCCGATCGCCACGGCTTGGGCCAACTCCCCAATCCGGTCCATGACGCCCAGCACCGCACTGACGGTCGCTGCGTCGGGGCTGCGCTGCCCGCTGCGTAAATCCGACAGGACGTCTTCGGCCGCATGGCTCAACCGCTCGAAACGCGGCAGGTTCAGGAAGCCGCAGCTGCCCTTGACCGTGTGGAAAAATCGGAAAATAGCATCCAACCGGTCGCGATCACTGGGATCAGCTTCCCAGGCGACAATCTCACCGGCGAGCGCTTCCAGCGTTTCCTGCGTCTCGGCAATAAATTCCTGAAGTAGATCGTCCATTCTTACGTCCCACGGATCCGCGCGACAGCACCATGGGACAGCGTGGTTAAATCGCCGTTAAAGCGATGAAGTCCTACACGAAAATGGGCGCCGCAACCTTCGTCACGGCGCCCATTCGGCTTAGCTTCAGAAACGAAACTTAGCGGTTTTCGACGGCATCCGCAGCGGCTTCACCCGCTTCACGTGTCGCTTCAGCCTTGTTTTCCAGCGAATCCGCGGCGTTTTCAGCAGCGGCTTCAGCGTTACCGGCCAGGTTGTCGGCCATGGCTTCCATGTTAGCCGCCTGGTTGTCGAGTGCGTCCGCCTGATTCTCGTAAGCGTTCTCGACCTGGTTTTCCTGCTTCGAATCGCACGCTGCGAGTGCGATCAAGCTGGCGAGGCCCAGAACTGAGACGATGGTTTTCACGGCGTATTCTCCTGTTGCGCCCCCTGGGGCTGACGTCATTCGGCAAGGATCCGGGCCGCACATGCAGCCTTGGGACCCTGACGCCGATCAACTGGCCGCGCGAAGGTTGGTTCCCGTCGCACAACTCCTTTCGTCGCAGAAACGATATTATTTTTTCAGCGAGTCCCGAATTTCCCGCAACAGCATGATGTCTTCGGGCGTGGCGGCAGGCGCAGCTTCGGGCTTGGGCATCAGCCTGTTCACCGTGCGCACCAACATGAAAATGATGAAGGCAAGGATCAGGAAGTTGACCAATACGGTCAGGAATTCGCCCCATCCCAGCATGGCGACGCCAGCGCCCTTCAAATCCGCATAGCTTTGCGGGTTCCCGCCAAAGCCCGCTGGAATTTCACCCAGGCGGATGAAGTACCGCGAAAAATCGGCTCCACCCAACAGATATCCGACCACTGGCATGATGATATCATCGGTCAGCGACTTGGTAATGGTGGCGAAAGCGCCGCCGATGATGACGCCAACGGCGAGATCGATCACATTGCCACGGTTGATGAATGTCTTGAATTCCGTGATCAGCCCCATGGTGAACCCCTTGTCCTCATTGCGATAAAGCAGAATGGGCCGTTGCGCGCATGCCGACAACCACCTATTTCCGGGGACGCAACAAAAGCTGAGGATGTTCCATGACGATCCCGCGCCGACTTTCCTACGCCCTTCTGGCTATCATGGGCGCACTCGCCCTGTCTGCCTGCGGCATCAACAGCGTCCCCACGGCGGAAGAGGCGGCAAAAGCCAAATGGGCCGACGTGCAGGCGCAGTATCAGCGCCGCGCCAACCTGATTGGCAATCTCGTTGCAACGGTGAAGGCCGCCGGTAAGCAGGAACAGGACACGCTCGTCCGCGTGACCGAAGCGCGCGCCAAGGCGACATCGGTCCAGGTCAATGCCGAAGACCTGTCGGACCCTGCCAAGGTTCAGCAGTTCCAGCAGGCGCAGGCGCAACTGTCGCAGGGCCTGGGACGGCTGCTCGCGTCGGTGGAGGCCTATCCCGACCTCAAGGCCAATCAGAATTTCCTCGACCTCCAGTCGCAGTTGGAAGGCACCGAAAACCGCATCGCCGTCGCGATCCGTGACTATAATGAAGCCGTACGCGCCTATAACACGCGTATCCGCACCTTCCCCGACGCGATCGGGGCAAAGATCATCCACGGTGCAAAACCGATGACGCCGTTCCAGGCGACGACCCCCGGCGCGGAAGAAGCGCCCAAGGTCGATTTCGGCGGCTAACCCATGTTTCGTCGGCTGCTCCTGATCCTTCTGCTGCTGGCCTTCGCGCCAGCGGCTCAGGGGCAAATATTCCCCAAGCTGACCGGGCGGGTGGTCGATGACGCCGCGCTATTGTCTCCGCAGCAGGAACAGACGTTGACCGACAGGCTGGCCGCGCTGGAAAAGCAGAGCGGACGGCAGTTGGTTGTCGCAACGATCCCGGACCTGCAGGGCCATGACATTTCCGACTATGCCTTTCGGTTAGGCCGGGCCTGGCAGATCGGCAGCAAGGAACGCGATGACGGCACTTTGCTGCTGGTCGCGCCTAAGGAAAGAAAAGTGTGGATCGCCACCGGCTACGGCGTCGAAGGCGTCGTGACGGATGCGCTGGCGGCGCGCATCTATCGCAACGCCATCATTCCGCGTTTCAAGGCAGGTGACTTTCCCGGCGGGATAGAGGCTGGCGTCAATGAACTCGCAACCCTGCTGTCCCTGCCCGCTGATGAAGCCAAGGCCCGCGCCGCCGCCGCCGAAGCCGAAGACCGGCAGCGCGACACATCCGGCGGAGGCGCTTTCATGGCGATTTTCTGGATATTCGTCCTGATCGTCATCTTCGGCGCGATGATGTCGGGCCGGGGCAAGCGCGGCCAGCGCTACAGGGGTGGATCGGCGCCCATCATTCTCTGGGGACCGTCCGATTTTGGCGGGCACGGCGGCGGATCGGGCTGGGGCGGGTCCGGTTGGGGCGGCGGAGGCGGCTTTTCGGGTGGAGGCGGCAGCTTCGGTGGCGGCGGCGCAGGGGGCAGCTGGTGACGCCAGTTCGTTTCAGCCAAGCCGATCATGATCGCATCACCGCTGCCGTCGCAGCGGCGGAACGTGGCACGGACGGCGAAATCGTCACGATCGTCGCGCGCCGCTCGGACGCCTATCACGACGCCGGGTTGCATTGGGCCATCGGTGCAGTGTTCCTCGCCCTTTCCATCATCGCGGCGTTCCCCGCCCATTTCCGAACGCTCTGCGCCACCCTGCTGCAAAGTTGGGACCATAAACTGGAAGACTGGAAGCTGCTGACGCTGCTACTCGGTCTGCTTATCATCAAATTCCTGATCGTCCGCTACGCTCTGGCCTGGATGCCGCTACGCATGGCGCTGACGCCGCGCGCGACCAAGGCGCGGCGGGTCCGCCGAAAGGCGATCACCCTGTTCCGCGCCGTAGCGCAGGGGCGCACGCGCGGGCGAACCGGCGTGCTGATCTACCTGTCGCTCGACGAACATCGTGCCGAAATCGTCGCCGACGCACCCATCAGTGAAAAGGTCACGCCCGACGTGTGGGGTGACGCCATGGCCGCCCTGATCGAAGGCGTGCGGGCAGGCCGCGCGGCTGACGGCATGATCGAAGCGGTCAAACGCGTCGGCGTGGTTCTGGGCCAGCATTTCCCCCATCTTGACGACAATCCCAACGAACTGCCCGACAGGTTGATCGAATTATGAGCGAACAGGACATGGCCGCCAGCGAAGAGGTCATGTGGACCGGCCGCTTCATCAGTGCAAAGCGACGCGGACGGTGGGAATATGTCGGTCGCGCCCGTGGCATCCGCGCTGCCGTCATATTGGCCATTGATGAGGATGAAGATGGCCGCCGCCATGTCCTGCTGGTCGATCAGTTCCGCGTTCCCCTCGGTCGGCGTTGCATTGAATTGCCCGCCGGCCTGGTCGGCGACCAGGACGAAGGGGAAGATGCGACACTGGCGGCGATCCGCGAACTGGAGGAAGAAACCGGCTACCGCCCGGACCGCATGGAACCGATGGGCGAGTTTTTCAGCTCGCCGGGCATGGTATCCGAAAGCTTCTTTCTCTACCGCGCGCGGGGTCTCCAAAAAACGGGCGATGGCGGCGGCGTCGACGGCGAGGATATTCGCGTCCATCGCGTGCCGCTCGACACATTGGCCCAGCAGGTCGAAACATGGCGCGGTGAAGGGCACGCGATCGACGTAAAGCTGCTCCTGCTGCTGGGCGCAGCAATCACGGCCTAGCACCCTCCCCTCCTCCCGCGACCCTGTACCAGGCCGCGACACGATCCAGCGCCAACGTCAGCACAAGCTTTCCCGCACGACTGGGCCAGCCCAGCGCCCTTTCCGCCGCCACCAATCCTTCCCCTGCGCAGGCGACCCGCCACAATATGTCGCTCAGGCCCGGCCCCGCCGCTGCAATGGCGGCATGGAAACGATCACGGGCGGAAATCTGCCGCAACGTCGGGTCTGCGGGACGCCCCCGTCCGCTTTGGGTTGGCGCGGCATCCCACCGCATCGTCACCTGGGGGGACATGCCCGCCTTTTCCCAGTCAGCGCGCAGCAGTTCCCCCGCACGGTAATGACGCTCGCTCAAATGGCCCCGTGCATGCAGCCAGGCGAGCGGCGATTCGCCGATATTCACCGCAACGCGCTGCTGCTGACCCGCCGGATCTTCGATGATCTGTTCCACAAATTGCATCCGCATCTGCGCCTCCTTGCCGTTCCAGGGTCGGGGGCTTGCCATGAGCGACGCTTTGTAGGAAAGAGCAAAAAACCAAATAGGTAAAGTTTCAGGAACAGCCATGATCACCCGCATTCGTGAAGTCCGCAAGTCCAAGGGACTGACGCTTGAACAGGTCGGACTTCTATGCCAGCCGCCGACCACAGCCCAGACAATTGGCCGCCTTGAAACCGGCACGCGAACCGTATCGGTCAACTGGTTGAACCGCATCGCCAAGGCATTGGGCGTCGCATCCTCCGAACTTGTCGCGCTGCCGGGACAGAGCGTGGTGCCCGTCGCCGCCCTGCTGGGGCCGGAAGGCGCGCGCGCGCCCACCCGGTCGCTATCTTTTCCTCCGCCCGTTCCCGCCGACGCCATGATCGGCGTGCAGGTCGCGGCCAGCATCGGCGACTATCGCAGCGGCGATGAAATCTGGTGCCGCCGCATCGGTCCCGACGATTTTGCCAGCGCGCTCAATCGCGACATATTGCTGCCCCGCCACGCAGGCCGCTTCCTGTTCGGCAGGCTGATCGGCCGCGAAGGCGATCGGCTGCACATCCTGCCGCTGGGCAGCGGCAGCCGCCAGCAGGTCATCACTGACCCACCATGGGGGGCCGTGGCGGTGCAACTGGTCAGACAATTGTAGCCAAATCGCTACTTCGTCCCTAACCCTCGTTTAACCGTGGCATGGTATGGGGGACCCATGACTCTGAATGTCCTTACGCTTTCGACCCTGTTTCCCGACATCAGCAGGCCGAATTTTGGCGTGTTTGTGGAACGGCAGGCGCGCGAACTCGCCGGTCGGCCCGATGTCGATGTGACCGTCATCGCTCCTGTCGGCATTCCCATCTGGCCATTCAGCCTCGCCGAAAGCTACGATCCCCTGCGCTCCCTCCCGCGCAAGGAACGGTGGCAGGACCTGACCGTCTATCGCCCCATTTTCCGCACCATTCCAAAGGTCGGTGCCCGCTTCAATGTCGCCAACATGACTCGCGCCATCCTGCCACTGGTACGGCGATTGCACGAACAGCGGCCTTTTGACGTCATCGACGCCAGCTTCTTCTTTCCCGACGGACCGGTGGCTCAGCGCCTGTCGCGGGCGCTCGGCATCCCTTATTCCGTGAAAGCGCGCGGAGCCGATATCCATTATTGGGGCGCGCGCCGCGATACCCGTAAACTGGTCTTGCGCGCCGCAGAAGGCGCTTCGGGCCTCCTGGCGGTATCGAACGCGATGCGCCGGTCGATGGTCAAGATGGGCATCGATGCCGACAAGATCCGCGTCCATTATACCGGCGTCGATCTGGATCGTTTTGAAATAGCTGATCGTGCCGCGGCGAAGGACGTGCTCGGCTTTGAAGGGCCGGTCGTCCTGTGTGTCGGCGCGCTGATCCCGCGCAAGGGGCAGGAACTGCTGGTGCAGGCGCTCCCCCGCCTGCCTGGCGTCACGCTTCTGTTCGTCGGCCAGGGCCAATATCGGCGCGCGTTGGAAAAACAGGCCGAAGATCTGGGGGTAGACCGCCGCATCGGTTTTCTCGGCTCCGTGCCCCATGACCGGCTGCCGCGCATCTATGCCGCTGCGGACGTGATGGCCCTGCCTTCATCGTCCGAAGGGCTCGCCAATGCCTGGGTCGAATCGCTCGCCTGCGGCACACCAATCGTGATCAGCGATGTGGGCGGCGCGCGCGAACTGCTCGACCGTCCCGAAGCAGGCCAGATCGTGGATCGCGACCCCGAAGCCATCGCCGCCGCCATTGGGGCCATATTGTATAATCCGCCCGAACGTGAAGCCGTGCGGGATACAGCGCTGCGCTTCACCTGGGCCGCGAATGGCGACACGCTGTTGCACCATCTGCGGGGTATCGCACGGCAGGGCTAAATGTCGTCCAGTGCAGCGGTTCGGACGCAGGCGGATCGAAAGCTGATCAACCCAACATCAACTGCGCCCCCACCCCCCACCGCACGAGCGCGGGCGGAACCCTCATTTCTGGCAGGCCACGATCGCGTCGATCACGGACAGCGTTTCCTGTGGATCACGCACGCGAACGGTGTCCAGGCCCAACTGCTTGGCGGGATAATCATTACCGCCGGGAAAGATCGCGTCGCCGATGAACAGCATGGCGTCCAGCGCGATACCGCTCGCATCCCGCAATTTCTTCAGGCCATAGGCCTTGTCGACGCCCTCGCGCGTGATGTCGATCGACGTCGCGCCGCCCATGTTGATGGACAGGCCAGGCAGCCGCTGCCGCAGGTCCGCCTGGATCACCCGCCGCTTGGCAAAATCGGGGTCCCACATTTCCTTGGCATGGATGGGAGCTTGCTGCCCCAGAGCCGAAAAGGTGATCTGGCTGCCCCGATCTTCAATCCGGTCGCCCCAGGTTTCCTGCGGAACAAATCCCGTCGCCTCCAGCGAAGCGTCAAAGGCGCTGAAAATCTGCTGCTTCTGCGCATCATCGAACAATTCGGCATAGACCGGCGACCATGTTCCGTCCCTGTGCGTGAACAGCTTGGTCCCGGTGGTGGGCATCAACCACAGGCGGGACAAGTCCGCATGGGCGGGCAAGCGGCTCGCGACCTGCTTGTCGAACTGTGGCCAATCTCCCCCGGAAATGACCGCCACATGTGCCACGCGCAGGAGCCCGGCGATTGCCTCGCCCATCGCATCACCCATCGCCTGCTTGCTTTCAGCCAGCGTTCCATCGAGATCGAACGCGATCAGCTCTTTCATCCGGCAAGCTCCTGGAGATGTTGAAAAAGGGCTTCGCTGCCCCTGCGCGGCCGCTACCATTAAATTAGCCTTCGGCAAATCCTGCAAAAACGAATAAATCGGCTCGCCCACCCGTGGGAAAGCGGCGGGGCGACTTTGTCTTTAAGGAAAACGCGCGGCACATGCCCTCTCAACGGACCGATCAATGGGTGCTGCTCGGCAAGGGCAAAAGCTCGCAGGTGTTCAGGATATCGGAAGGCCAGATCATCAAGGTCTATCACGCGGCCGTTTCGGAGGACATGATCCAGCGGGAAATGGCGGCGGCGACCCTTGCGGCGTCGCATCGCCTGCCCACCGTCGCTCCGTCCAGCCGGACCAGCGTCGATGGCCTGCCGGCGCTGATCTACCCGGAAATCAGCGGCGGGTCGCTGACGGCCACCATCCGCAAAAAGCCCTACAGAGCGTCAGCGTTGCTGGGGCAGATGGCCGACCTGCTCGCCGCCATTCACGACCGGCCCGCAAACGGCCTGCGCACCGTCAATTCGGTACTGGAAACCGACATCAACTATGGCCCCGCTTCGGCCAGCCTGAAGGAAGCCGCCTGCTATTATCTTGGGCAACTACCGCAATCGGACCGTCTGCTGCATGGCGATTTTCACATCGACAATATCATCATGCGCGATGGCCAACCGGTCATTCTCGACTGGGCGAAAGCGGCGGTGGGCGATCCAGCAGCCGACATGGTGCGGGCCGAAATGCTGATGCGATTTGGCGAAGGCCCCGCCGATCCAGTCACGGCGCTCTGGCGCGATTGGGCAGCGGGACGCTTGAGCCGCGCCTATCGGAAACGCTCCGGCATGGACGCTGACCAACTGTCGCTCTGGCGCCCGGTCGTCGCTTTGGCCTGGCTCCGCGCCCGTCCCTCGGTCCGGGACCGGGCATTCCATGCCTATCTCAACCGGGCATTGGCCCAGGCGCAATTGCCGCTCTTCACCCCGTAACTTGCAGTTCCGCTGCGGCATGGCGTTTACCGGGCTTCGACTGACAATTCTCGCCCCGGACACAAAGCCGTTCGACCGCATTAGTCACCAGCATATTCAGCCCCTGCTCGCTCAGCAGCCCGCCCCGGATCAGGCAACGGTCAATCAGAACGCGCCGAAACGCCGAATAAAGTTCCTCGTCAGGTGCGCCGGGGTCCAGCCAAAATTCATCCAGCGTCCCTTTATAGACAACCCCCGGCACCTTGTAGACGGCATGGCCCAGCACCAGCACGGGCTTGCCCCGATTGAGGGCCAGCGTGCCCACGGTGCTGTTCACTGTCACCACGCCCAGCGACTTTCCCACCACCTGGGCAATATCCCAGTCGGCCAGGTAGAACACACGGTCGCTCACCCCATAGCGAGCCGCCAGCCGCCGCGTCAGCCGTTCCCAGGCGACCAGCCCGGAATCGAGCGGATGGCGCTTCACCAGCAGGGACGTTTCCGGCGGGGCATGGCGCGCAAAGCTTTTGATGACGAAGCGCAGCGCCGCCCGCATGTTGCCAAAGGGGGAATGCACCCGGATCTGATAATCCGAATCCAGCTGCAGCGGCAGGGTGAAATAGGGCTTGTCCCTGACCTTCTCCCATTCGGCCACCGATGCCCGCTTGTCGCCTTTGCGCAACATCAACTTCTTGAACCAGCCCGCCGCCTCCAGCGCGAAATTTTGTGGACGATGCGTCCGGTAAAAGGGAAAGGCGGGGCGCATGACCGCTGAAGCAAGGCCGTTGCGCGCGGTGTTCACGGCGCGTTGGCGGAAAGCGGACGGGACCTGCGGGTCCTTCCCACCGTCTTCGGGGGGCAGCTCCCGTGCCTGATCCAGAAACCATTGCGGGTCGAGCGGCAGGGTCGAATTGCCATTCACCCCATCTTCCTGCAACGTCATGAAGTCCGGGCGGATATAGCCTTCCTCGACAACATGGACGCGCAGCCCACGCAACCGCGCCATCTTGTGCGCGGACGCATGATAGGGCCTGCAATCGCCATAGAGGATGAGGTCCGTCACATCATGATGGACGATGAAGTCATCAAAAAACAGCGGCCAGTTGCGGAAAGTCCCGCGATAGTCGGTCGCCTCTCCCGGCCAATCGACCTTGTCGCCACCATTGATGTTGATGCGCAGCGCGCCATGGCCCCGCGCCCGCAAGGCATCTGCCAGCATCGCGAAAAAAGGTCCGTGAGGACCCTGCAGAAACAGGAAAGTCTGGACAGGCGCGTCAGCCATGGAAACGCTCAGCGGACAATGTCATGAATCTTTGTATTCTTCCCTGCATCATCCGCAACCGGATCAGCCACGATAGGGGTGGTGTTGATCCGCTCGCCATCCGCTCCACCATGATTTCAGGACCGCAGGGCAACCGCGTGACCGGGTCCAGATAGCGAGGATAGAGAATGAGGGCGGCGGCCACAAGCTGGTCGATCGTCAATTGGCGACCTCTGCGCCCATTAGGCTGGGCCAGGTCGCGTGTCAGCCCCCACCCGGCATAAAATGGCATGCCATGCACGGTCACCGGGCAATCGCGCAGCAACGCCTCAAACCCGGTAAGGGATGACAGCACATGCACATCGTCCACCGCCCGGACCAGAGCCATCAGCGGTGCGCCAGTATCGACAATGTCCGCAAGGCCCAGCACAGTCCCGTCATTCAGATGACCTCGCCGCAATCCCGCCTGAACATCAGGATGCGGGCGATAAATGACATAGGCGTCCGGTTCTACCTGTCGCGCCCGCTCCAGCAGCGCCAGATTTCCTGCGACTCCCGCTCCGCCTTGCTGAACCGACAGGTCATCCTCTACCTGCCCCACCACCAGCACCGTCCTTCGCCCTGCGGGAAGGTCGGGCATGCCGCCCGCTTCCAGCCCATATTTGGTGACGCCGCTTGCCCGGATGGCCGACCGCAAGCGACGGGCGCGATCGATCAGTGCAGGCGTAAAGTCATGAGTTGCCAACAGCGTTTCCAAATCGCTCGGCCCTCGCGCGTCATAATAGATGCCGCGCCGGTCGATCACCACCGATCCGGGCGGCGTCAGCGCAGCACCCAAACCCTTGGACCGGAGGAACCCATCCTCCACCTTCGCAATCGCTACGTCCCGCGCCTTGGCTTCATCCCCGAATGTTGCCGGGACCCGCGAAGGCCAGTAGGCGACGCCGCCCTTCTCCCTAGCCGCCTGACGCAGCGCGCCCCTTGGCGACAGAAATGGCGGGGATCTCACGCCGTCCCACAGAAAACGCCGCATCGCCTCCCGCTTCCACCAGGCCATCCCGGTCACCGCCGCGAAGCCGCGATTGGTCTCAAGCTGTCGACGCCACTCGCTCAGCTGAAACAGGACATCGCCGACACTGGCGGGATCGCCCGTAAAACAATTGCGATAGGACGCCGCACCCACCGCCCTACGCGCGACCTCTCGCAACCGCTCCGGGGGTATCTGGAGGCCGTCCGGCCCATGAACCGGGACGTTCATCAGGCCCGCGACGATGGCCAGCTCATCATCCTCCGACGCATGGACCGATTGCGCGCCGTCCATCAACGCCCAGGGGTCTGTCGCTCCGGTAAGCCGGGTGCCGCGCGTCGGCCTGTGCGCTCTGCCCACAACGGCGATTTCCGCTGCCGGGACATGGTCGATCATCCCCGGCACCACGGGCATGCCAGCGCGAATGATCACCCGAAACCCCGCCCGACACTGCCCCCAAAAATCGCCGCCCACCCGCGCTCTGGCGATGTCCTCCAGCAGTTCGTCGGAAACACGCTCCACGCCAACCGCGCCTGGCCTGCTGACCGCCGCAACGGCTGGGGCAATTCCCGGAAAGGGGGGCGAACGGAGAAAGGCAGCCCCGCTCATCAAATGATGCCTGCCCTCTCCGCATCAAGGCACAAACCGGAGGAATTACTGCGTTGTCGCAAGCCGATAGTAGCAATGGTCACGCAACGTCTATGGCTCTGCTGGCGGAGGAAGGTCAAGCGAAGGTCGCTACGTTCACATCATCCAGCAGCGTCATGACCCGGTCGAAATAACTGCTCCAGGTCGGCGCGCGCCATGCCGCGATACGCGCCTGCTGCGCCGCCCGCTCAGGCGAATCCGGCTGCCGATAGGCATCGATCAGGCTCAGCCATCCCAACCCGTCCAGCGGGTCCAGATAGTCGGGTGCGTCGCCTCCCACTTCGCGATGCGCAACGATGTCGCTGCAGATTACCGGCACGCCCGCCGCCAGCGCCTCGACCACCGGCATGCCGAACCCTTCCTCGAATGACGGCATCACCATTGCCCGCGCATGGGCGACAAGCTGCTGCATTTCATTGTCGGACAGTTCGCCCGCCTCGACCACATGGCCGCGCAATATCTCGCCACGTTCCAGATGATCGATGACATTCTCATTTTCCCAACCGCGACGGCCGATCAATATCAGCATCGGCGCTTCATCGCCCAGTCGCTCGATCAACCGCCGCCAGATGTTCAGCAGCAGCAGGTGATTCTTGCGCGGTTCGATGGTTGAAATATAGACGAAATAGGGCCGGGACGGTCTCTGGAAACCGTCCGTCGACGGCATGTCCGGCGGATCGGCACCGAAATGCGCGACGCAAAGCGCCCGTCCGGCCAGGCCTCTGCTCATATGCGGACCCAGCGCGTCTATGGTCGCCTGACTGTTACCGATGATGCCGTGCGCGAACCGATCGATGGTCCGCACGCGCCGCAGATGGTCGTGGGCGCCTTGGGGCCGGGCGAATTCGGGATGGGTGAGCGGGATGACATCATGCACCAGCGTCACGAACCGCGCTCCTTCCGCGCGCAAAATCGCGCCGACCTGATCGGGATCGTCCAGATGATGAGGCGAAACCTGCAAATAGACGCGTGCGCCCTTCGCGCGGGGGACAGGTCGCGGTCTCAACGCGATCAGATGACGGATGATGGCCGCCCGACCGACCTTTTCATCCGGCATGTCCGCATTGCGCCACCGCGCGGCGGTGAAGGCCAGAAATTGACGAACTGCCGCTGTATTCAGACGACCATAATAGCCGCCTGCCGGATGGACCGCTGCAAAGGCGAGCCGTTCGGGAATGCGCTGGAGCAGTTCGCGCGCATAGACGAACTCCACGCGGTCGATGCCGGTGGGAGCCGCATGAAAACTGCGCGAAAGCAGGCGCGACAGGTCCAATATGACCTCCGCCTTTCCGTCCTGTGCAGCAAAGATCGGGCTGGCAGGCTTGGCCCGAAGCGCCAGCCGCGCACCGGGAGCCTTGAACGGCTTGAGCGCCATCTTATCGCTTCCCTGTCCGATATTTTCCCTGCGGCCCGGCCCTCAAATCAGAACTGGGCACGAATCTCTTCCGCCAATGCCTCAAGCGCAGCCGGATCGGCGAAATTGCCCTGCGCATGTGCGGAAAAGCCCATCGGGCCGCCTGCCCAGCGCGGCACGATATGGACATGCAGGTGAAACACGGTCTGCCCGGCAGGCGCGCCGTTGAACTGGGCGACATGGATGCCATCGGGGTCCAGCGCCTTGTGCGTGGCGACCGCGACCTTCTTCACCGTCGCCATCACCTGCGCCAGCGCCTCCTCCTCGATCTCAAGGATGTTGCGGGCTTTCGACCATTTGGAAATGACCAGGCTATGCCCCTTCGACTGCGGCTGGATGTCGAGGAAGGCATATGTATGCGCATCCTCATACAGCTTGGTCGAAGGGATTTTTCCCTGCAGGATCAGTGCAAAGACATTGCCTTCGTCATAGGTGCCCTCAAGGCTCATGCCACCAGTCCTCAGCTCAGATATTGAGCCGTAGTCTTAGCGGCGACTTCCTCCGCCGTCACGCCCGACGCGAGTTCAACGAGCTTGAATGGGCTGTCATGGTCGGCGCGCATGAACACGCACAGGTCCGTCACGATCATATCGACCACATTTTTGCCGGTCAGCGGCAGGGTGCAGGCCGGAATGAACTTGGGGCTACCGTCCTTGGACGTATGCTCCATCACGACGATGATCTTCTTGACGCCCGCGACCAAATCCATCGCGCCGCCCATGCCCTTGATCATCTTGCCGGGGATCATCCAGTTGGCGATGTCGCCATTTTCCGCGACCTCCATCGCGCCCAGCACGGTCAGGTCGATATGCCCGCCCCGGATCATCGCAAAGCTGTCGGCGCTTGAAAAATAAGCGCTGTTCGGCAATTCGCTGATCGTCTGCTTGCCCGCATTGATCAGGTCGGCGTCCTCTTCGCCTTCATAAGGGAAAGGACCGATGCCCAGCATGCCGTTTTCCGACTGGAGCGTCACTTCCACGCCCGCCGGAATATGGTTCGCCACCAGCGTCGGAATGCCGATGCCAAGGTTGACGTAGAAACCGTCCTTCAGTTCCTTGGCCGCCCGCGCGGCCATCTCGTCACGAGTCCAGCCTTTGGTTTCCTGGGGCATCACGCGGTCTCCCTCTGGCGAACGGTGCGAAATTCGATCTTCTTTTCGTAGGGCGCGCCAATGATCATGCGCTTCACATAAATGCCGGGCAGGTGGATAGCGTCGGGGTCAAGGCTGCCCACCGGCACCACTTCCTCGACCTCCGCCACGCAGATTTTCGCAGCGGTCGCCATCGGCTGGTTGAAATTGCGCGCGGTCTTGCGGAAGATCAGGTTGCCGCTCTCGTCAGCCTTCCACCCCTTGATGATGGCGACATCGGCAAAAATCCCGCGTTCCAGGATATAGTCCTGCCCGTCGAAGACCTTGACCTCCTTGCCCTCGGCAACCGCCGTGCCGACGCCCGTCTTGGTGTAGAAGCCCGGAATACCCGCCCCGCCAGCGCGGCAGCGCTCCGCCAGCGTGCCCTGGGGGCAGAATTCCACCTCCAGTTCCCCTGCCAGATATTGCCGCTCGAACTCCTTGTTCTCGCCGACATAGGAGGAAATCATCTTTTTCACCTGCCGCGTGCGCAACAGCTTGCCCAGACCTTCGCCGTCAATTCCGGCATTGTTGGACGCGATGGTCAGGCCCTTGACCCCCGAATCGCGAATTGCGTCGATCAACCGTTCAGGAATTCCGCAAAGACCAAAGCCGCCAGCACATAAATGCATGCCGTCGAAGAGAAGGCCCTCCAACGCAGACGCAGCATCGGGGTAGAGCTTCTTCACCATCGCTTTTCCTTCATCCTGAACCCGCTCTGCCCATAGGGGTAAGGGATGGAAGGGTCAATTTGCTGCAACGGCGAAAGTAGCGCCCCGGTGTCCCTGCGAAGGCAGGAACCCAGTCTCGACCTCACCTTATCGTCGCGGCACATGAACTGGACTCCTGCCTGCGCAGGAGCACGTTGCCCGTTAAATCAGCCCCGCCAACGGACTCGACGGATCGGCATACATCCGCTTCCCCATCCGCCCGGCGCGATAGGCCATGCGCCCGGCTTCCACGCCAGCCTTCATAGCCGCCGCCATCAGCACCGGGTCCTTGGCCTCCGCGATAGCCGTGTTCATCAGCACCCCAGTGCAACCCAGTTCCATCGCCTCTGCCGCTTCCGACGCCGTGCCGACGCCCGCATCCACCAGCACCGGCAGCTTGGTGCCCTCCACGATCAGGCGGATCGTCACCCGGTTCTGAATGCCCAGCCCCGACCCGATCGGCGCGCCCAGCGGCATGATCGCCACCGCGCCCGCATCCTCCAGCCGCTTGGCCGCGATCGGATCGTCCACACAATAGACCATCGGCTTGAAGCCTTCCTTGGCCAGCACCTCGGTTGCGCGCAGCGTCTCCACCATGTCGGGATACAGCGTCCGCGCCTCGCCCAGCACCTCCAGCTTGACGAGGTCCCATCCGCCCGCCTCACGCGCCAGCCGCAGCGTGCGGATCGCCTCCTCACCAGTGAAGCAGCCCGCCGTATTGGGTAGATAAGTAATCTTCTTGGGATCGATGAAGTCGGTCAGCATCGGCGCCTTGGGGTCGGACACATTGACGCGCCGTACTGCCACGGTGACGATCTCCGCCCCCGAAGCCGCGACCGCCGCCGCATTCTGTTCGAAATTCTTGTATTTGCCCGTCCCGACAATCAGACGGGACCGGAATGTCTTGCCCGCGACGGTCCAGCTGTCATCCTCGACAGCCGATACATCCCCGCCGCCAACAAAATGCACGATCTCCAGATCGTCGCCATCCTCGACAAAAACTTGTGCCAATGTCGAACGCGGCACGACCTCCAGATTGCGCTCCACCGCCACCTTTTCCGGCACAAAGCCAAGTTCGCTCGCCAGTTCGGCCAGCGTCATGCCCGCCCGCACCCGGCGATGCTCGCCATTGATGGAGATCGATACTGTTCCGTCGACGTGCAATGCTCTGTCCTGTCTCTTACGAAAGAACGTGTCTCGACTTGGCGCGACACGAAAGGCTAAAGATCACCCTGCATATAGGGGCCGCCACGCCCCTGCCGCAACATGCTAAAGGGGGAATGCGATGGCCGACGCGCGGAAAATCTATGTGTTGAACGGCCCGAACCTCAACATGTTGGGCACGCGGGAACCGGAAATCTACGGCTATGACACGCTGGACGACATTGCCGAACGGATGGAGGATGCCGCAACCCGCGCCCATGTAGAAATCGATTTCCGCCAGTCCAACCATGAAGGCCATCTGATCGACTGGCTTCAGGAAGCACATGAGGAAGGGGCGCATGCCGTCATCTTCAATCCCGGCGGGCTGACCCACACTTCCGTCGCGCTGCATGACGCGATCAAGGGCATCAGCGTGCCCGTCATAGAGGTGCACCTGTCCAACCCGCACAAGCGCGAGCCTTTCCGCCACAAAAGCTATGTCGGCATGGCGGCCAAGGGAACGATCGCGGGTTTTGGCGCGATGTCGTATATGCTGGCGCTGGAAGCCGCGCTGGAACTTTAACTCGTCGCTCAAAAGTTGCGCTTCGGCCCAAATGCGCATAGGCGCGGGCATCGCATAAGACATTTCATCGTCCAGGGACTTCAAATGAACGATAAGGCTGAAAAGGGCGCAATGCAGGTCGACGTGCAGCTGGTGCGGGACCTCGCCGCGCTGCTCGACGACACCAATCTGACGGAAATCGAGGTGGAGGACGGCGATCGCAAGATCCGCGTCGCGCGAAAGGCGGCCAACGCCGCAGTCGCCTACGCGCCTGCGCCCGTCGCTGCTCCGGTGGCCGCACCCGCGGCGGTCGCCCCGGCACCTGCCGAAGCAGCCGCTCCCGCCGCCGCCAACGCCGTCCGCTCGCCCATCGTAGGCACCGCCTATCTCTCGGCTGAACCGGGCGCAGCGCCCTTCGCCGCCGTCGGTTCGACCGTGAAGGCAGGCGACACCGTGCTGATCGTCGAAGCGATGAAGGTCATGAACGCCATCACCGCGCCCAGCGCGGGCACAGTCAAGGCCGTGCTGGTCGATAACGGCCAGCCGGTCGAATATGACCAGCCGCTGATCGTCATCGAATAAGGCCGCGCGACACATGGCCATTGAAAAGCTGCTGATCGCCAACCGGGGCGAAATTGCGCTCCGCATCCACCGCGCCTGCCATGAAATGGGTATCAAGACCGTCGCGGTGCACTCCACCGCCGACGCCGATGCCATGCATGTGCGCCTCGCCGACGAAGCGATCTGCATTGGCCCGCCCGCGGCCAAGGACAGCTATCTGAACGTCGCCGCGATCATCTCCGCTGCTGAAATCTCCGGCGCGGACGCGATCCATCCGGGCTATGGCTTCCTGTCGGAAAACGCCCAGTTCGCGGAGATTGTGGAGGCGCATAACCTCGCCTTCGTAGGGCCGAAGCCCGAACATATCCGCATCATGGGCGACAAGGTCGAAGCCAAGCGCACCGCTGGCGCGCTCGGCCTGCCGCTGGTCCCCGGCTCCGACGGCGCACTTTCCAGCGTCGATGAAGCCAAGGCGGTCGCCGCAAAGATCGGCTATCCCGTCCTTATCAAGGCGGCATCGGGCGGCGGCGGTCGCGGCATGAAAGTCGTGCCCTCCGAAGACCTGCTCGAAACCTCGATGAAGCAGGCAGGCAGCGAAGCCAAGGCCGCCTTCGGCGACGACACCGTCTATATGGAAAAATATCTGGGCAACCCCCGGCATATCGAATTCCAGGTGTTCGGCGACGGCAACGGCAACGCCATTCATCTTGGCGAACGCGACTGCTCGCTCCAGCGCCGCCACCAGAAGGTATTGGAGGAGGCCCCCTCCCCCGTTCTCTCGACCGCCGAACGCGACAAGATGGGCGAAGTCGTGCGCAAGGCGATGGCCGACATGGGCTATCGCGGCGCGGGCACGATCGAGTTCCTTTGGGAAGACGGCGAATTCTATTTCATCGAAATGAACACCCGGCTTCAGGTGGAACATCCGGTGACCGAAATGATCACCGGCATCGACCTTGTTCGCGAACAGATCCGCGTCGCCGAAGGCAAGCCGCTTTCGGTCGAGCAGGCGGATATCGAGTTCAAAGGCCACGCCATCGAATGCCGCATCAATGCCGAAGATCCGCGCACCTTCGCGCCGTCGCCCGGCACCGTCACTAGCTATCATGTTCCCGGCGGCATGCACGTCCGCGTCGATAGCGGCCTCTATCAGGGCTACCGCGTCCCGCCCTATTACGACAGCATGATCGGCAAGCTGATCGTCTACGGCCGCACCCGCGAAGGCTGCATCATGCGCCTGCGCCGCGCGCTGGAAGAATATGTGATCGAAGGCATGAAAACCACGATCCCGCTTCACCAGAAACTGCTGACCGACCCGGACTTTCTCAATGGCGACTATACGATCAAGTGGCTGGAAGAGTGGCTGGCGCGCGAGGAATGACTGTGATGGCGCGCCAAGGGGGCTTTGCGCGCCATCTCAATATTTATTGAGTTAAGGGGGGAATGGGCATGCAAAAGGGCAAGATCGTCTTCACGGGGCATTTCCTGGAATATTTCATCATGTCCCTCGGTCTTATCCTGCTGTGCCTGATAACCCTGGGGCTCGCGCTGCCCTATTATGCTTATTGGAACTTCAAATATTTCTTCTCCAATATGGAAGTCGAAATCTACCAACCGGGCAATCCGGTCGAACGGACCCGATAAGGCAGGCACGATGAAGGCGACCATCTGGCACAACCCACGCTGCTCCAAATCACGGGCCGCGCTCGCGATCCTCGAAGCCACGCCGGGGGTTGAGGTTAAGCTGGTCGAATATCTAAAGACCCCGCCCACGCGCGCCGAGATCGAGGCGGTACTGGCGCAGACGGGCGTCCGTCCTTCCCAGGCCCTCCGCAAGGGCGAGGCAGTGGTCAAGGAAATCGGCCTCGACGTGAGCGACGACAAGGCCGTGCTGGACGCGATGGCCGCGCACCCCATCCTGATCGAACGCGCCATCGTCATCACCGACAAGGGCGCAGTCATCGCCCGCCCTCCCGAGCGGGTCAGCGAAATCCTCTAAGATATTCGATCGAGGCCGATCAAAAGTCGGCAAGGATTTTCACAGCCAATTCCTGGCTTCATCGCGTCTTTTCGAGTCAAATATCGACCGACAGGATTATGCACCTATACTTTTGCGCCCGGCCCGATCCGTTGCGGGGGCGCAAGGAACATGGCATAAAATGCGCTCTTTACGCTCGATCGGACATCGAGAAAGCATTGAAGTTCCTCCGCTGAAAGGCATGGCAATGCGGTACAAGGGATTCATGACTGCAGGACTGGCGTTGCTGGCTGGATGCGACGCTGGAGACAGTACGACTGGGAATTCCGCTGATACAGCCTCGTCGATGCCTCAGGCGGACGCAGCCGCGGCCCCGGCGACCGAAAAGGTGGATGTTGATTGCGACAAGTTCAAACCGCAAACCGCTGCTCGCGGCCAGCCGGCCGATGATATAGTCGGATTGCGAAATGGGATGACGCAGGATCAGGTTCGCGGAGTCCTGCTGTGCAAAAACGCAAGCTATGCGATCAACGTCAGCAAGAACAGCGCGTCGCTACCGTCCGGTGCCCAGATGTCGCAAATCAACCTGAATGCAGACACGGGCCTGGACAAGGTGAATGTATGGCTGCTTGGCCCGCCCGGCGGGGAACGGGTGGTTCATATAGACCGCACCACGGAATATCCCGTCGGCAAGGAACTGCCTATCGCCAATATAGCGCAGGAAGTGGCGGGCAAATATGGCATGTTCGACGATACCAACTCTGGCAACCAAAGTTCAGGCTGGATCGTCCGGGCACGGGATGGGGCTCGCATGACGAACAGCAACTCCAGCTATTTCGAATGCCGAAGCCATAGCCTGCGCACCGACAAGGTTCTTCCTTGCCTCCATGCCATCTCTTACCAAATCACGCCAAGCTCCCAGAATCCGGCTCTCGCATCCCGCTTCAACGTCGCCCTGACCAGCTTTGCCATGACCAATCAAATGGCTACCGCCACATCGGATTACCACGCCAAGGCAACGGAGCGGGCTGAACAACAGGCGGAAAAAGGCCAACTGGAACTCTGATCGGCCAGACCAGGGCACCAGTCCCGCGCAGTTGGGCGGCCTCTGCGCTCAACTGCCACGCCCCGACAACCCCACTGGAGCCACCCCGCATAACCCGCTATCCCCTGCGCCCATGGCCCAGAATCATCTCTACCTCGTCGACGGCAGCGGCTATATCTTCCGCGCCTATCATCAGCTTCCGCCGCTCACCAACAAGCATGGCCAGCCCGTCGGCGCGGTCTATGGTTACACCACGATGCTCTGGAAGCTGGCCGAGGAACTGGGCAAGGCGGAAGGCCCCACCCATCTCGCGGTAGTGCTGGACAAGGGCAGCCACACCTTCCGCAACGACATGTACGACCAGTATAAGGCGAACCGCCCGCCCGCGCCGGAGGATCTGGTCCCGCAATTCCCGATGATCCGCGACGCCACACGCGCCTTCTCTCTCCCCTGCATCGAGGAAGCGGGCTTCGAAGCTGACGACATCATCGCCAGCTATACGAAAGCCGCCGTCGCGGCTGGCTGGCACGTCACCATCGTCAGCTCCGACAAGGACCTGATGCAGCTCATCCAGCCCGGCGTCGACATGTACGACACGATGAAGAATGAGCGGCGCGGCGCGGACTATGTGATGACAAAGTTCGGCGTCCAGCCCGAACAGCTCGGCGACGTCCTCGCCCTGATGGGCGACAGCGTCGATAATGTCCCCGGCATCCCCGGCATCGGCCCAAAGACCGCAGCGAAACTCATCAGCGAATATGGCAGCTTGGAAGCCGCGCTCGACGCCGCGCCGTCGATGAAGAAATCGAAGATGCAGGAAAACCTCATCGCCCATGCCGACATGGCGCGCCTGTCGCGCCGCCTGGTCGCGCTGCATGATGCGATGGACCTGCCAGAGCCGCTGGAAGACCTGACGCTCAAGGGCATACCGCCCGAACCGCTACAGAATTTCCTGGAGCATCACGGCTTCAAATCACTTCTGACCCGCCTGGGCGCGCCTGCCGCTGCGGTCGCCATCGCAACCGCCGCCGCCGCCGTTTCCCAGGCGACGCCGCCCGCCGCACCCGTGCTCGAACAAGAACCGCCGATCGACCGCAGCCTCTACGAAACCGTCGTCACGCCGGAAGCTCTCGACCGCTGGATCGCCGCCGCTCACGCGGAGGGCGTCGTCGCCGTCGACACCGAAACCGACATGCTGGACTGCGTTTCCTGCGCGCTGGTCGGCATCAGCCTCGCCGTCGGGCCGAATGCCGCCTGCTATATCCCGGTCGGACATGGCGGGAAGGACATGTTCGCGGAAAAGCCTGATCAACTTCCGCTCGCCCTCGTCCTCGAAAAAATCAAGCCTCTGCTGGAGGACGACAGCGTCCTCAAGATCGGACAGAATCTCAAATATGACCTGACGGTTATGCGTCGTCACGGCATTGAAATCGCACCCTATGACGACACTATCGTCATGAGCTTCGACCTCGATGCAGGCCAGAGCCTGTCGGGTCACGGCATGGACGAAGCGGCCAAGACCCATCTCAACCACATATGCATCAGCTTCAAGGACGTGTGCGGCACCGGCAAGAACCAGATCAGCTTCGCCGAAGTCCCGCTCGACAAGGCGACCGAATATGCCGCAGAGGACGCCGACGTCACGCTGCGGCTATGGAAAATCTACAAGAGCCGCATCGCCAATGAAGGCGCGACCCGCGTCTACGAACTGGTCGACCGCCCGCTCGTCTCCGTCATCGCCAAGATGGAGCATGAAGGCATCAAGGTCGATCGCGAAGCCCTCGCGCGCCTGTCTGCCGAGTTCACGGCGGAAATCGCCCGGCTTGAAGGGGAAATCCACGCGATCGCCGGACAGCCCTTCGCCATCGGATCAACCCAGCAACTGGGCGCGATCCTGTTTGAAAAAATGGGCTACAAGGGCGGCAAGAAAGGCAAGTCCGGCGCCTATTCCACCGACGTCACCATCCTGGAACAGCTCAAGGTCCAGGGCGCAGAGATCGCCGGAAAAATCCTCGACTGGCGCCAGCTTTCAAAGCTCAAATCCACCTATACCGACGCTCTCCAGGCCCAGATCAACCGGGACAGCAGCCGCGTCCACACCAGCTATTCCCTGTCGGGCGCGCAGACCGGCCGCCTGTCCTCCACCGACCCGAACCTTCAGAATATTCCCATCCGCACCGAACTTGGCCGTCAAATCCGCCACGCCTTCGTCGCGGAACCGGGCAATGTCATCCTTGCTGCAGATTATAGCCAGATCGAACTACGCCTCGCCGCGCACATGGCCGACGTCCCCGCCCTCAAACAGGCCTTCGCCAATGGCGAGGACATTCACGCCGCCACCGCCCAGCAACTGTTCGGCGAAGTCAATCGCGACACCCGCGGTCGCGCCAAGACGATCAACTTCGCGATCCTCTACGGCATTTCCCGCTGGGGCCTCGCGGGTCGCCTCGAAATCACCGCCGACGAAGCGCAGGACATGATCAGCCGCTATTATGAACGCTTCCCCGGCATCAGCCTCTACATCACCGAAACGATCGAAAAGGCCCGTTCACAGGGCTATACCGAAACCCTGTTCGGGCGAAAAACCTGGTTCCCGCGTATCAAGGCTCCGATCCAGCACGAACGCCAGGGCGCCGAACGCGCCGCAATCAATGCCCCGATTCAGGGGACCAGCGCCGACATCATCAAACGCGCCATGGCTCGCATGGGACCGGCACTCGCCGCCGAAGGGCTGCACGATGTAAAAATGCTGCTCCAGGTCCACGACGAACTGGTCTTCGAACTGCCCGAACGGGACGTGGAACGCGCCAGCCCCATCATCCGCCATGTCATGGAAACCGCCGCCGAACCTATCGTGAAGCTCAGCGTGCCCTTGGGCGTGGAAATCGGCCACGGCCCAAGCTGGGGCGCGGCGCACTGACGACTGGATTGAACTACGTGCTCCTGCGCAGGCAGGAGCCCAGTTCCACCATCTCAGCTGGGCTCCTGCCTGCGCAGGAGCACACATCGCCGGGACCCGAACAGGCACCCGCAGCACCAAACGCCTCATTTCCGCGCGTAACGATCCTCATAGCGGACGATATCATCCTCCCCCACATAGGACCCGGTCTGCACCTCGATGAAGACCATCGGAATGCGTCCCGGATTCTCCATCCGGTGCATCGCGCCCACCGGCACATAGACGGACTGGTTTTCCGACAACAGCTGGACTTCGTCCCCGACAGTCACCTTCGCCGTCCCTTCGACCACGATCCAATGCTCCGACCGATGGAAATGGCTCTGCAGGCTCAATGACGCGCCCGGCAGCACGGTGATGCGCTTCACCTGGAACCGCGGCCCTACCACCAGGCTTTCATACCAGCCCCATGGCCGATGATCCTTGGGAAAAGCCTCCGCCTGTGGAGCGCCCTTGCGCTGCAATGCCTCCACGACCAGCTTTACGTCCTGCGTGCGTGACTTGTCCGCGATCAGCACCGCATCGTTCATCGCCACCGCAACGATATTGTCCAGGCCAAGCCCGACAATCTCCAGCCCGTCGCTTTCCGACCGCAGCAGCGTGTCGCGACAATCGAGCGCGGTTGCCGCCCCGGACAAGGCAACGCCATTTTCGTCCGGCCGCGAATGGCTCCACACTGCGTCCCAACCGCCCAGATCCGACCATTCCGCATCGAACGGGACCACTGACAGATTATCCGCCCGCTCCATGATCGCATAGTCGATGGCAACGCTTTCCGCTGCGCCCCATGGCTCCGCTGCCAGCCGCAGGAAGCCCAGATCGCTTTCAGCCTGATCGACCGCCGCCCGCACCGCCGACAATATGGCGGGGGCATGTTTTTCGAACGCTGCAATCAGGTCCTTGGCGGCAAAGAGGAAGATGCCCGCATTCCACAGATAATTGCCCGTCGCCAGCATCTCCTCCGCGCGCGCGGCGCTGGGCTTTTCGACAAAGCTGGAAAGCCTGATCGGCTCACCCGAACCGTCCGGTCGACGTTCCGCCTCCAGATAGCCATAACCAGTCTCCGGCCGCGTCGGGCTGATGCCGAAGGTGACAAGGTCGCCAGCCTCTGCCGCGACCAAACCCTTTTCGACAGCCTGATGGAAAGCGGCCACGTCCGGCACGACATGATCGGAAGGCGCGACCAGCATGATGGCGTCGGGCTTGCTGGCAACCAGATGCAGCGCCGCCGCCAATATGGCGGGCGCGGTGTTGCGCCCTTCCGGTTCGATCAGGATCGCCTGCGGATCGATATTCTCCTTCGCCAACTGCTCCGCGATGATGAAGCGGAACAGCGAATTGGCGAGGATCAGCGGTCGGGCAAAGGAAAACTGCTCGCCCCCGCCGGACAGGCGCCGCGCCACCGATTGGAACAGCGTGGTTTCGCCCAAAAGGGGGACGAACTGCTTGGGATAGGATTTGCGCGACAGGGGCCAAAGCCGGGTTCCCGACCCGCCCGCCAGGATGACGGGTGTGACCTCGGCATGGGATGCGTTGCGTGTCGACATGAAACCCTGATCGCTAAATGAAACCTGGCGAGAAGCTCTATAGGATCAATCGCGGGAGGCAAGGGCCAGCGGCTCCCCGCCCGCTTTCCTCGGCCCCATGAAAAAAGGACGGCACGATGGCCGTCCCTGCTTAGTCGAACAGCTCTTCCAGAAAGCTCTTCTTGCGTTTCTTCTGATAGTAGCGGCCATCATCGCGATAGTCGCGATCCGGGCGGTAATGGGGCTGTTGCTGTTGCTGGGGCGGTGGCGGCGTGGCTGCAACCGAAGCGGATCGCTCGATAATCTTGTCGAGTTCGCCCCGGTCCAGCCACACACCACGACATTGCGGGCAAAAGTCGATCTCCACGCCCTGCCGGTCCGTCATGGAAAGTCCCACATGGCAGACCGGGCAGAGCATCGCCGACACGGCTTCAGACGTTCGCATCATTATTCCCGTTCGCCCGTCAGGTGCAGCAGCATCTGGAACAGGTTGACGAAGTTCAGGTACAGCGACAGCGCGCCCATGACCTGCATCTTCTGCGCCATCTCATGACCGGCATAGACGAAATATTCCGACTTGATGCGCTGCGTATCCCAGGCGGTCAGGCCGGTAAAGATCACGACGCCCAAAATCGAAACGACCATCTGCAAAGCCGACGATCCGATGAAGATATTGACGACCATCGCCACCAATATGCCGATCAGGCCCATCATCAGGAACGAACCCATCTTGGTAAGGTCGCGGCCGGTCGTATAGCCCCACAGCGCCATCGCCAGGAACATCACCGCGGCCGAGAAGAAGGCCTGCGCGATGCTGCCCCCGGTAAACACCAGGAAGATGCTGGCCAGCGACACGCCCATCACGGCGGAAAAGGCCCAGAAAGCCATGCGTGCGCCCGCCGTCGTCATCTTTTCGATGCGAAAGCTGAAGAAAAACACGAAGGCCAAAGGCGCAAAGATCGCAACCCATTTCAGCGGCGTGCCGAAAATCGCGGCGGCCAGCACCGGCGTATTGCCGATGAAGGCGGCGACCAGCCCGGTGATAACCAGGCCAATGCCCATGTTGCGAAATACGCCCAGCATATGACTGCGCAGCCCGGCGTCATATTGCGCCGCCTGCGCCGTCCCGTAATTGGGTGTACGAACGGGATTGTTCACGGCGTTAAAACTCCATCCTTCAAAGTCATCATGTGGATCGAGTGGCCCGGCACGGTCTTCGCAAGGCTGGAGGGGGTTCAGCCCCACGAACCTGCACCGAGCGCACTCGATGCGGTCCGACATCGCGGCTGGATCAAAATCCATCCGCCAGAGGGGCCCGGCCCGCTCTAGCAATATCGGTACAGAACCACGCTCGCGCAAGGGACCGAGCCCATAGCAACAATTTGTTACACATGAGCGCGCCAGATAAAGCGACATCGTCACCGGTTGACGACCGCCGTGAACCGCCCCATGGCTGCGCCTCATGAGCGACCAGTTCACCCCCGACGAACAGCATGTGAGCGCGCCCCTGCGCCTCTTCAACAGCCTGACGCGCACGGTCGATCCGTTCGCCCCGCTCGATCCGAACCATGCCCGCGTCTACAGCTGCGGCCCGACCGTCTACAACTATGCCCATCTGGGCAATCTGCGCGCCTATGTGTTCACCGACACGCTGCGCCGCACCTTGTTGTGGAAGGGAATGGATGTAACCCACATCATCAACATCACTGACGTGGGCCATCTGACCAGCGACGCCGATGCCGGGGATGACAAGATGGAAGCCGCCGCCCGCGCCCAGGCGAAGAGCATCTGGGACATAGCCGCCCATTACACGCACGCGTTCAAGCAGAATATCGCCGACCTCAACATCCTGCCGCCCAGCGAGTGGACGGTCGCGACCGATTACGTCCCGCAAATGATCGAATTCGCGAAAAAGATCGCGCCCGATCATTGCTACGAACTGGACAGCGGCCTTTATTTCGACAGCAGCACGGTGCCTGATTATGGCGCGCTGGCAGGCGGACGGGATGACGCCGCCCACGCCCGCATCGACCCGATCGCGGGCAAGCGCAACCCGTCCGACTTCGCCATCTGGCGCAAATCCCCGCCCGGCGAACAGCGGCAGATGGAATGGGATTCCCCTTGGGGCAAAGGCGCACCGGGCTGGCACCTTGAATGTTCGGTGATGAGCCAGGCGCGGCTGGGCCATCCGTTCGACATCCACACCGGCGGCATCGACCATCGCGAAATCCATCATCCCAACGAAATCGCGCAGAACCAGGCCTATTGCGGCTGCACCGATGCGCAGCCCGGTTTCACCGGTGCACGCTGGTGGATGCACAATAACTTCCTCGTGGACCGCCAGGGCAAGATGAGCAAGTCCAAGGGCGGCTTCACCACTCTCTTCTCGCTCATTGACGCGGGCGTCCACCCGCTCGCCTATCGCCTGCTGTGCCTGGGCGCGCATTATCGCAGCGAACTCGAATTCAGCGCGGACAGCGTCGGCGCGGCGCTCACGCGGCTCAAGCGCCTGATCATGGCGGTGGAAGGGCTGAAAGGTCGGGCAGAGGGCGTAACCTGGCAGTCGCCGCGGCTCGATTATCTGCGCGCAAACCTGCATCCAAAGCTCGCGCCCTTGCTGGAACAGTTTGACGCGGCGATCAGCGACGACCTGATGACCCCGCGCGCCCTGCCCCTGCTGGAAGAGGCGATTGCGCTCAAGAAGGTGCCCGTCGATGAAAAGCTATGCCTGATCGCGGCCTTCGACCAGGCGCTGGGGCTGAACCTGCTCACCGTGACGCGTGCGGACCTGCGCCTCACGCCAAAAGACGCGCAGATGACGCCTGAGGCGGTGGAGGCGGAACTGGACCGGCGGCAGGCTGCCCGCGCCGACCGGGATTTCGCCTTGTCGGATGAGATCAGGGACACCCTGGTCGAACGCGGGATCGATGTCATGGATGGTGATCCCCTACGCTGGGAATGGCGACCGAACCTGGGGTAAAACCCTTGTTTACCATTATGTTACGGATGCGTCACAATGCGCCAGGCCGTGCTGTGCGCGCGCTCGCCGGGCTGGACATGATGCACCGCCGGGCGCACCATCCGCTCATGAAATCACCCCTCCTGGCGGCGTCGCTTTTGCTCGGCAGCATCCTGACGCCCCAACCCGTGGCCGCCCAGGCTTTCATGTTTGAAACCGGCGCGACCTTGCTGGAAAAATGCCGCAACAAGGCTCCCGAATATGCACTCGCCTGCACCGCCTACATCGTCGGCGCGGTGGACGGGATCAAGAAGGACGTGTTCATCGGCCGGGCGCAGCCCAATTGCTGGCCTGACAAGATGCTGGCCAACGATGTCCGGCGCGTCGTCGTCGGCTATCTGGAGCGCTATCCCGACCAGCGCAGGGCGCCCGCTTCCGTCCTGGTCAGCGTCGCACTGAACGGTCACTATCCCTGTCAGAAGTGACAGGCCTGATCGTTCACTGCGGTCCATCTTGCCCACCGCACCGTCGCCATATGGTATAAACTTGCGTTAGCCCCTTCATCGGCGTAGGGGCGGCCCCTATTTTTATATCTTTTGGGAGATTGGCCGTGGCGGCGAAGTGGACGCCGGAAAGCTGGCGGGAACATAAGGGCATTCAGATGCCCACCTATCGTGATGCCCAGGCGCTTGGCGCTGTGGAGGCACAGCTCAGCCAGTTTCCCCCGCTCGTCTTTGCCGGCGAAGCGCGCAGCCTGAAGGCCGAACTGGCGAAGGTCACGACCGGCGACGCATTCCTGCTGCAAGGCGGCGACTGCGCCGAAAGCTTTGCCGAATTCCACCCGAACAACATCCGCGACACGTTCCGCGTGCTGTTGCAGATGGCGGTCGTCCTGACCTTCGCGTCCAAGCTGCCGATCGTGAAGGTCGGTCGCATGGCGGGCCAGTTCGCCAAGCCGCGCTCGGCCGATACGGAAACGATCGGCGGCGTGGAGCTGCCCAGCTATCGCGGCGACAATGTCAACGACATCGCCTTCACGCCGGAATCGCGCGAACCTGATGCCCAGCGCATGATCCGCGCCTATAACCAGTCGGCGGCGACGCTCAATCTGCTGCGCGCCTTCTCGACCGGCGGCTATGCCAGCCTGGATCGGGTCCATGGCTGGATGCTCGATTTCATGGGCCGTAGCCCGCTCGCGGCAAAGTTCGACGCGGTCGCCGATCAGATCGGCGCGGCGCTCGACTTCATGCGCGCCTGCGGCCTGTCGCCCGAAACCGTGCCACAGCTTGGCGGAACCAGCTTCTACACCAGCCATGAAGCGCTGCTGCTCCCCTATGAGCAGGCGCTGACCCGGCAGGATTCGCTGACCGGCGACTGGTATGACACGTCGGCGCATATGCTGTGGATCGGCGACCGCACGCGGTTCGAAGGTTCGGCGCATGTCGAATATCTGCGCGGCATCGGCAACCCGATCGGCATGAAATGCGGCCCCAGCCTGGAGCCGGACGCACTCATTCGCCTGCTCGACATACTGAACCCCTCGCGCGAGGCGGGCCGTATCACGCTCATCACGCGCTACGGTCATGACAAGATCGAGGCGGGCCTGCCCAAGCTGGTCCGTGCGGTGCTGAAGGAAGGCCATCCGGTGGTCTGGTCCTGCGACCCGATGCACGGCAACGTCATCAAGGCGGCGAACGGCTACAAGACCCGCCCCTTCGACCGCATCCTGGCCGAAGTGCGCGGCTTCTTCGCCGTTCACCGGGCAGAGGGCAGCTTTGGCGGCGGCATCCATGCCGAAATGACCGGCCAGAATGTGACCGAATGCACCGGCGGTGCGATTGCGATCACCGACGAAGGTCTGGCCGATCGCTACCACACCCATTGCGACCCGCGCCTCAACGCCGCGCAGAGCCTGGAACTCGCCTTCCTGCTCGCGGAAATGTTGAATGACGAACTGAAGGAACGGCGCGCAGCGGCCTGACCAAGCACCTTCGTGCTCCTGCGCAAACAGGAGCACGGAGAGCGGTCGCGTGAGGACGGAAACAGGCGTCACCCTCGCCACCTCACCCCCCGTGTTCCTGCGAAGGCAGGAACCCAGTCCCGCCATCCATTCCCAAGCGCAAGACGTCCCCGCACTCAAAAACACCTGCGCAATCATGCCTCCAGAAGGCAGATCCCGCCCCACCGTCACACCCACGTAACATTGCCATGATTGTCCGCTTGCTTTGACGGGTCAAAGCCGTAGCTTTCCCCCATGGCAAAGGAACCGGTATTGGCGACCATCGCGGTCTACAGCCTGAAAGGCGGAGTGGGCAAAACCACCTTCGCGATCAATCTCGCCTGGGCATCGGCAACCATCTCGCGGCGGCGCACGCTGCTGTGGGACCTTGATCCGCAGGCGGCGTCCAGTTGGCTCATTTCCACCGACCGGCAAAGCCGTGACGCCGCGCAGGCGATCTTCAGCAAGGATGTAGAGGTCCGAAAGCTGATCCAGCCGTCCACCGTGCCAGGGCTGGACCTGATCGCGGCCGACACGTCACTGCGCAGCCTGGACCATCTTTTCCGCGAACTGGACAAGAAGAAACGGCTCGCCAAGCTGATCGAAAGCCTGGGTCGGGATTATGACCGCATCATCCTCGACTGCCCGCCCGGCCTCACCGAAACCAGCGAGCAGGTGCTGCGCGCCTCCGACATGGTCGTCATCCCGGTCATCCCCTCTCCGCTGTCCCAGCGCGCCATGGGCGAAGTCGCCCGCTACCTCGTCCAGCGTGGCGGATCGCACGCGCCGATCATGCCCGTCTATTCCATGGTCGACCGCCGCCGCGCCCTCCACCGCAAAGCCTTGGAGGATCAGCCCGCCTGGCCCGCCATCCCCATGGCCAGCATGGTCGAACAAATGACGGTAAAAAGAAAACCCCTCGGCGCCTTCGCAGCCTCATCACCCCCGGCACAAAGCTTCGCGAACCTGTGGACCACGATAGAGCGGCAATTGTCCAAAGCCTGACAGACCCCAAGCCGCCACAGACGCCCACATGCTCCTGCGCAGGCAGGAGCCCAGCTCATAGAGCGCGGCTAGGCTCCTGCCTGCGCAGGAGCACGACAACCCTTCACTCTGAAGCAGCCTCCAGACGGCAAAACTGACTGAATGCCGGAGCCCATCCACATCGTCACCCCAGCGAAGGCTGGGGTCTTAGGCAGTTACAGGATGAGATTTGAGAAATCCCGCCATTCAGGATTATTGTCCTCAATGAGCCGGATCTTCCATTCGCGCTTCCACGCCCCGAGCGCCTTTTCGCGAGCACAACCTAGTCATTTGCAGCGCGCCTACCAGCACCTGATCACCACCATTGCCGACGTTCGACAGGCGGACAGTTACTGCGCCATTATCCGGTGGAGGATGTGCCGGGTCTCGCGCGCTCATCAAGAATTAATTGCAAGAAAGCCAAATCGAGCCACTCACCGAACTTCATGCCGACTTGGCGAAGCAGGCCGGCGCTTTCGAAACCTAGCTTTTCATGCAGGCGAAGAGAGTCGATATTTCGTGCCTCAATGCCAGCGACCATGACGTGCTTACCGACAGTTCTGGCGCGGGCGATCAATTCCACCATGAGCATCTTCCCGATCCCATTCCCACGCTGATCAGCGCACACATAGACGGAGTGTTCAACGGTATGGCGATACCCATCCCACGCCCGCCAGTCGCCGAATGAAGCGTAGCCGACTACTACTCCGGCACCGTTCACCGCCGCTAGCACAGGATACCCCTGTTGCTCGCGATCAGCGAGCCAGGAACGCCGATTGGCAGTATCGATCTGAGTGTCGTTCCAAATCGCGGTCGTGTTGACGACGGCATCGTTGTAAATGGCGGCAATCGCACTGGCGTCAGCCGGAGTAGCATCACGAATGTCCATACATGCACCTTCTCCAAGGGACGGCCTTACTCTGCTATACTATCCAGCGCGCTTATTTGCACCACCAAGCGGAAGCTCGGCGAAAAAGCTGCCCGACGGCATAGGACCAACGCCGGTCGTTGGGCACGCCGTGCTCCTGCGCGAACATCAATGTCCGCTATCCACCCGCCCCTGACGGTAAGGTTGCGCCACAAGATAAGCGCATCAGGCCTGCCCGCTAGCAAGCCCGCAGCGCACCGAACCCCCCGGACCGCCCCCCCTCAAGCCGCGATGTCGTAAGGCCGGATTTCACCCGTCAGATACAGGTTGCGCGCCTTCGACCGGCTGAGCTTGCCCGAACTGGTCCGTGGCAAAGTGCGCGGCGGCACCAGTTCGACGACGCAGTTCATTCCCGTAATCGCCCGGACCCGCTCACGGATCTGGTCGCGCAACCGCGTGCGTTCGTCATTGTCGGACGTGCGGCAATGGACCAGCACGGCGGGCGCTTCCTCACCGCCCGGCGTGGTGATCGCAAAGGCGGCAATGTCGCCCTGCTTGAATCCGGGCAACTGCTCCACCGCCCATTCAATATCCTGCGGCCAGTGATTCTTGCCGTTGATGATGATCATGTCCTTGGCGCGGCCGACGATGTACAGATAGCCATCGCTCAGATAGCCCATGTCGCCCGTGTCCAGCCAGCCATCGACCAGGCAGGCGTCGGTCGCCTCCTGATCGCGGAAATAACCCAGCATCAGCGACGGGCCGGTGGTCCACACCTTGCCGATCTGCCGTTCGCCCAGCGGCGCGCCATCTTCGTCGCGGATCTCGACGACCATGTCGCGCGCAGGCTTGCCGCAATTGACGATGGAACGGAATCGATGCGGGCGCCCCTCGGTCGCGTCGCCGCCCGAAAGGTCGGTTTCCTCGACCAGTTCGACGATGATGCCCTCGCCCGGCGGCATGATGGTGACCGCCAGTGTCGCTTCGGCCAGGCCATAGCTTGGCAGGAACGCCTTGGGCGAAAATCCTGCGTCGGCGAAGGCGTCGACAAAGCTCTGCATCACATCGGGGCGGATCATGTCCGCGCCGTTGCCAGCCAGCCGCCAGCGCGACAGGTCGAAACGGTCCTGCGCCTTGGTCTGGCTGGACATGCGTCGCGCGCAAATGTCATAGCCGAACGTCGGCGAATAGCTGATCGACGTGCCTTCATTGCGGCTGATCAGGTCCAGCCACGCCAGCGGGCGGCGGGCGAAATCCTCGGTCTTCATATAATCGGTCGACACCTGATTGGCGACGACCGACAGGAAACAGCCGACCAGACCCATGTCGTGATACCATGGCAGCCAGCTGATGCAGCGGTCGCTGTCCTGCAACTCCATGCCGTGGCTGTGCGCGGCCAGGTTGCTCAGCAGCGCATGGTGCGTCACCGCCACGCCATGGGGGAAACGGGTCGATCCGCTGGAATATTGCAGATAGGCGACCTCATCGCCCTTCGCCTGCGGCAGATCGCATGACGCGACTTCGCGGGCGATGAAATCCTCGAACGCGATACTCTCGACATGCTTCTGCCGCCCGGACTCGCCCGCCATCTCTTCCAGTTCCTTGGGGAAGAGGAACAGCATCGGGTCGCAGCTGTCCAGCTGGACGTTCAGCTGGTCGATATAGCTTTCCTTGCCGCCAAAGCTGGTCGGCAACGGCAACGGCACCGGCCAGCCGCCTGCATAGACGATGCCGAAAAACAGCTGCGCGAAGTCAGCGCCCGTTTCCGCGACCAGCGCCACGCGGTCCTGCGGCTTCACACCATGGGCGATCAGCCGATGGGCGCAGGCGATCGCATCCTCGCGCAGTTCAGAAAAAGGATAAGGCCGCGCCAAATTGCCGCGCGCGTCGTGGAAATTCAAACCACGCGAACCGCGCGCAGCATAGTCCAGCGCCTCGGCCAGCGTCTCGAAATCGGAGAAGCGCCGTGGTAGGGCGTCATTCGTCGGCGTAGGTGCCATCATGCTTTGCGAACCCGTCATATTGGCGTCACCCAATGTCTTCATTTTGTCATCCGGGCGCGCGCTATCATCTTTGACATCGCAATGCACCGGATAGTTGCATTCCAGCATGGACTTCTACAGCATAAGGCGCGGTCAAATTCCGGCCCGACTGTGGCATAAAGATGGCGCTTGACGCATGATCGTCCGATGACTGGCAAACGCCCCCGCCCCGCGCTGGATGAAGACAGCCTGCGTGACATGGCGATCCGCTATGTCGGGCGCTTCGCCACCAGCCGGGCAAAGCTGCTCGCCTATATCAATCGCAAGCTGCAGGAACGCGGCTGGCAAGGGGCCGCCCCGCCCGATCCTGCCCGGCTGGTCGAACGAATGTGCGAACTGCGTTATGTCGATGACAGCAGCTATGCCACCATGAAAAGCGCGGCCCTGTCCCGCCGGGGTTACGGCGCGCGGCGTGTCGCCCAAACCCTGCGCGCCGACGGCATTGCCGAATCCGACCGCGAAGAAGCCGACGCCCAGACCCGTAACGACAGCTGGTCCGCCGCCGACCGTTTCGCCCGCCGCAAACGCATCGGCCCCTATGCCCAGGCGCAGCTTGACCCCCAACAGCGCGAAAAGGCGATTGCCGCTTTCATCCGTGCCGGCCACAGCTACGACACGGCCCGCCGCTGGACCGACGCTCCGCCCGGCGAACCTCCCGATCCTTCGGAGCCATGATCGCTCCCACTCACCAACAGAGTAGCCACTATATGCGGACCATCCCCTTCCTCTTCGTCGCCCTGCTCGCGGCCTGTTCTCCCACGGCGCCCAAGGCGGAAAAGGCCACTGCCCAGACGACGCAGCAGGCCACCCTCCTCCCGCTGACGATCAGCACGGCAAAGGGCACGCACCGCTTCACCGTCGAAGCCGCGCTCACCCAACAGCAGCAGGCGCAGGGCCTTATGTTCCGCAAGTCGCTCGACCCCGATGGCGGCATGCTCTTTCCCATGGACCCGCCGCGCACCGCCAGTTTCTGGATGAAGAACACGCTGATCCCCCTCGACATGCTGTTCATCCGCACCGACGGGACGATCGCCTTCATTGCCGCCAACACCACGCCTTATTCGCGCGATCCCGTATCCGCCGGGGTGCCCGTTGCCGCCGTTTTGGAACTGCGCGGCGGGCGGGCTGCGGAGCTTGGGATAGCGCAGGGCGACCGGGTCGCCTGGGGCCGCTGCGCCGATCCGGCAGGCAAAGCGCTCGCGGAACTCGATTTCTGCCCGCCAACCGCCCGCTGACTTCATATCCGCCTTGCCAATGCCCTGCCCGTGGCGCTAAGCGCATGGCCCATGGGAATCCTGGCCAAGATCTTCACCTGGTGGAATGGCGCGACCATCGGCACCGCTCTCTACACGTCCCGCAAGGGCACGAAAGTGGGGGAGGATCATCAGGGCAATATCTATTATGAAGGCGGCACGGACCCCAATGGCCTGACGCGCCGCTGGGTGATCTATAACGGCAATAACGACGCCAGCCGCGTGCCCGCCGAATGGCATGGCTGGCTGCACCACACGATCGACGGCACGCCCGAAAGCTGCCTGCCGCCCCCGCGCATCTGGGAAAGGGATTCCACGCCCAACGCGACCGGCACGCCCCATGCCTATCGCCCGTCCGGCGCCTTGGAAAAGGGTGGACAGCGGCAAAAGGCCACCGGCGATTATGAGGCATGGAGCCCCGACGCGTCATGATCCGCCGCCGGTCGGGGGCGTTCCTGCCGATCCTGCCCTGCATCGCATTGCTGGGCGGCACGCTGCTGCTCGCGGGCTGCGGTGACCAGGACATTCCCGCCGCCAATCAGACCGGCCCCGTGCGCATCGACCGCACCCCCATCCGCACCGACAAGGGGTCGGCCCTGCCCGGCACCCCCATGGGGGAGCGTGTCGCGGTGATCGGCCTGCTCAACAAACGCAACGGCCTGACCCGCGACCTGACGATGAAGCCGGGCGAAGCATTGCGGGTCGGCGACGCGATCGTGCGGCTACAGGCCTGCGAAACCAGCGCACCCTGGGAAAATCTGCAGGAAACCGGCGCATTCGTGCAACTGGACGTGCGCAGCAGCGCCGACGGCAAATGGCGGCGCGACTTTTCCGGCTGGCTGTTCCGCGAACGGCCCGACCGCAATGTCGTGCAACACCCTATCTATGACGTCTGGGTCAGAAGCTGCACGATGTCCTGGCCCGAAGCGGGTCCCGACACGGTAAAGCTGGGTGGCAAGGGGGAAACATCATCCACCCGCGCCCCCGCGCCCGACAGCGCCGCAAACGCGAGTTCCGCGCAGGACCCCGAACCGCCCGCCAGCACCGCCCGCCCCGAAGCCAGCGGCACGTCATCCACCGCAGCTTCCAATAACGCAAGATAATCGCGCTGGCTGATCTCGACCGCGCCCAGCGACCGCAGATGATCCGTCATGAACTGGCAGTCGAGCAGGGTGAAACCCGCAAAGCGCATCCGCGCCGTCAACCACGCCAGCGCCACCTTTGACGCATCCGTCCTGCGCGACACCATGCTTTCGCCGAAAAAGGCCCGGCCCAGCGCCACGCCATACAGCCCCCCGACCAGCTCCGCGCCGTCCCACACTTCGACACTGTGGGCAAAGCCGATCTCGTGCAGGTGGCGATAGGCGCTCTCAATCTCCCGATTGATCCAGGTCGACGGGCGATCCTCAGCCGCCTGCGCGCACAGCCTGACGACGCCCGCAAAATCACGATTGGCCGTAACCCGAAACCGGTCCTGCCGGATCGTCTTGGCCAGCGAATGAGAGATGTGAAAGCCATCCAGCGGCAGGATCGCCCGCCGTTTCGGCTCGATCCAGTAGACCTCCTGCGCTTCCCGGTCATCCGACATGGGAAACACACCGATGGCATAGGCCTGCAACAGCACCAGCGGATCAATCATCATCGACCCAGACTTATCCCGAGACGAAGCGCCACGCCAGACCCCCTTTAGGTCGAAGGCGCCGGAACAATGCTAAGGCTCCCCGATATGGACAGCGAGCCAGATCGTCGGATCCGCCGTGTAGGTCACCCAATGCGCCACGCCCGCCGGGATCAGAAGCGCCTCACCGGCTGCCAGTTTCCGTTCCCCCAACCCCTCCAGCCGCAACTCCGCCGCGCCCTGAAGCACCAGCACCCACTCGTCCCACCCCTGAACATAGGGCGCATGCGGCGGGGTCACATTCCCATGCGACACGATCCGCTCGATCCGCACGCCCGGCCGACGCAGAACGTCCTCAAACCGCTCATCCTGCCCCTCACCAGGCGAAAGCCGCATCAGATCGGCAATGGAAGCGTTGGCGCCATCAGGATGGAAGGGCAATGCCATCCTGCGACAATGGCAAAGGCGAAGCTGGAAGGAAAGCCATCGCCAACCGAGCAGGCGGGGATCCATCTCTCCAGCTAAGGGCCGGGCGCGAAGTCGGGAGATGGGTTCCCCCCCTGCGCGGGAAACGATCATGGGTGGAGAGCAGACATTGATGTTCGCGCTGGATGAAACGTGCCCCTGCGAAGGCAGGAGCCCAGTCCCGCCCGGAGTGGATCATTACAACATCTGAGCTGGGCTCCTGCCTTCGCAGGAGCACGGCGTGCCTAACGGCAGCAAAGGTCGTCTGCTGCCCCTCCGTTTCTGTCGTTGGCATCCCCCATCTCCTGTTCCCGGTAAGGGTGAGCCACCGAAGGTCGGCTAGGGCGGCCTGCAAAAGCGCCCTATCTAAGCATTTGATATAAGGGCAAAATCTTATGGCGAGTGAGGGGCGCCAGTTGCATATTCGCTGCCTCGACACAATCGACCCACACCGCTTCTTCGATTTCCGACCGTGTTTTGGGCACGTGGTTGACTCGCACGTGAAAGACTTCGGCCTCGACAATATAGCCGGGTTCATTGGCAGCTGGTGCCGAGAACCGACCAAGGTGACGAATGCCTTCTTCGGCTAGCGAAAGACCAATCTCTTCGTTTAGCTCGCGGCGCAGCGCACATAATGGGCTTTCGCCCTCTTCGATCTTTCCTCCAGCCTGCATAAACCACTGGGTTCCCGCTTTTCGAACAAGGAGCAATCGCCCAGCATCATCGTCAATTAGAGCAGCTGCGATTCGGATTGTGCGCATGGCCCCTTTCCCCCTGACGTCATGCTAGCGGCCAAGTCTCGCATTGCAATGTCCGCTAGTGGACCCCGGTGTTCTGAGGCTAAACGTCTACAACTGGTCGAGAGCGGACATTGATGTTCGCTTTGGGTGAAACGTGCTCCTGCGAAGGCAGGAGCCCAGTCCCGCCCGGAGTGGATCATTGAAACGTCTGAACTGGGCTCCTGCCTTCGCAGGAGCACGGCGTGCCTAACGGCAGCAAAGGTCGTCTGCTGCCGAGCAGCTTCCATTTGGCCTCACCTTGCCGACGCAAGAGCGGCGGAGTCTACGGCTCCAATTCTTTAAACGCGCCGATAGCGAACGCCGCGCCACCGACCCTGAATCATCGGCCACACCTCTCCCCCAAAACATCCCATTTCTCCAATATCCCCTCATTCCAGCCTGTCCTATTTCATTCCCCCCCCGTCCTGGAACCCTCTTTGAAACGGCCGGCACATCACTCCTCGCGCACGCGCACGAACTTCGGGCAAAAATGGCGGAAATCCACAGTTCACGAAAAAGGGCGGACCTCACAGCCCGCCCTCTTCCAACCTCATCCAAAAAGCGCGTCTTAGTAAACGCGCGCCTTGGGCTTGATATATTCCGCCTCGTCGGTGAGCGTATAATCATGCACCGGGCGGGAATTCAGGGTGACATTGCCGCCCTTTCCGCCCCAGCCGTCGAACCAGCTGATGGTGTGCTTCATCCAATTATCGTCATCGCGATTGGGGAAATCCTCATGCGCATGCGCGCCGCGGCTTTCCTTGCGGTTTTCCGCGCTGACCATGGTGCAGACCGCCTGGGACATCAAATTGTCCAGCTCCAGCGTCTCGATCAGGTCGGTGTTCCAGATCAGCGAGCGATCCGACACGCCGACATCCTGCATGCTCGCATTGACCTGCGCCATCTTGGTCACGCCCTCGGCCAGCAGCGCGCTGTCGCGGAACACGGCGGCATGCTTCTGCATGGTGTGCTGCATTTCCAGGCGGATCTTCGCCGTCGGCGATCCGCCCTTGGCATTGCGATAATGGTCGAGGCGCGACAGCGCCAGATCGGCCGCATCGCTCGGCAGCGGACGGTGCGAACCGTTGGGCTTGATCGTTTCCTTAAGGTGCAGGCCGGTAGCGCGACCGAACACGACAAGGTCGATCAGCGAATTGGAACCAAGGCGGTTCGCGCCATGGACGGAAACGCAAGCCGCTTCGCCGACCGCATAAAGGCCCGGCACCACGACTTCTGGATCGTCGCCGACCTTCGTCACCACCTGCCCATGATAGTTACAGGGGATGCCGCCCATATTATAATGGACGGTCGGCGTCACCGGCAGCGGCTGGCGGGTCAGGTCGACGCCCGCGAAAATCTTGCCGCTTTCGGTGATACCGGGCAGACGCTCGGCCAGCACCTTGGGATCGATATGGTCGAGGTGCAGGAAGATGTGATCCTTGTTCGGACCAACGCCGCGCCCTTCGCGCATTTCCATCGCCATTGAGCGGGACACGACGTCGCGCGACGCCAGGTCCTTCGCCGACGGGGCATAGCGTTCCATGAAGCGCTCGCCTTCGGAATTGGTCAGGTAACCACCCTCGCCGCGCGCGCCTTCGGTGATCAGCACGCCCGCGCCATAAATGCCGGTCGGGTGGAACTGAACGAACTCCAGATCCTGCAACGGCAGGCCCGCGCGCAGCACCATGCCGCCGCCGTCGCCGGTGCAGCTATGCGCCGACGTGGCGGAGAAATAGGCGCGGCCATAACCACCGGTCGCCAGCACGACCGCCTTGCTGCGGAAGCGATGGATTGAACCATCCTCCATGCAGATGGCGATGACGCCGCGGCATTCCTTGCCGTTCGGGCCATCTTCCATGATCAGGTCGATGGCGAAATATTCGATGTAGAAGTCCGCGTCATATTTCAGGCTCTGCTGATACAGAGCGTGCAGCATGGCATGGCCGGTACGGTCGGCGGCGGCGCAGGTGCGCTGCACCGGCGGCCCGGCGCCCATATTCTGCATGTGGCCGCCGAACGGACGCTGATAGATCGTCCCATTCTCGTTCCGGCTGAACGGCACGCCGGCATGTTCCAGCTCGATCACGGCGGCGGGTGCTTCGCGCACCATATATTCGATGGCGTCCTGGTCGCCCAGCCAGTCGGACCCCTTGACGGTGTCGTACATGTGCCAGGTCCAGTGGTCGGGCGAATTATTGCCCAGCGATGCGGCGATGCCGCCCTGCGCCGCGACCGTGTGCGACCGGGTCGGGAACAGCTTGGTGATGCACGCGGTCTTCAGGCCCGCTTCGGCGCTGCCCATGGTCGCGCGCAGGCCCGAACCGCCCGCACCCACGACGACCGTGTCATAGGTATGATCGATGATCTTGTAGGCTTCGGTCATCAGGAAGCAGCCCCCTCGAATGCGATCTTCGCGATGGCGAAAATACCGGCGGCCGCGCCGGCGATGGTGTAGAAATTGAGGATCAGGATGGCAAAGAAGTTCAGCCCCTTGTCGTGGACATAATCCTCCAGCATCACTTGCATGCCAAGGCGCAGGTGCCAGAAAACGCTGATCAGCATCAGCATCAGGGGCACCGCGACCAACGGATTGGCGATCCAGCTGCGGACGCTTTCATAATCCAGGCCCGGCAGGGTCGCCAGGCTGAAGATCAGCCACAGCACCAGCAACAGGTTGCTGACCGAGGTGTAGCGGTGCGTCAGCCAGTGGCCCGCACCATGGCGCGCCGACCCAAGCCCGCGAACACGGCCGATTCCGGTTCCGTTGCCCATCAGATTTTCCCCGCGAAGATGGTGGCCCACAGCGCGATGGTGGCCAGCGTGGACAGGACCGGGATCACCAGCGACCAGGTCTTGTTGGTATTGAGCTCATAGCCCGCGCCCATGTCGAGCACCCAGTGGCGGATCCCCGACATCATATGCTGGAAAAAGAACCAGCTGATGCCGATCATTACCAGATAGCCGATCGGCGACGTCGCGCATTCGATGAAATCCGCATAGGCTTCCGGCCCGGTCGCGGCGGCCATCAACCACCAGATGACGCCCATGACGCCCGCGGTTGCAAGACCGTTGCCTGTCACGCGGTGCAGGATGGAGATCGCCATGTGCGGCCCCCATTTCCAGATCGTCAAATGCGGCGAGAGCGGCCGGCTCCTGTTTCGCGCCATGATTACTCCGTCCCTGAAGCTTGTCCCTGAGTCCCGTCCCCTTAGGAGCGAACGGACAGGAGGGCAAGCCGCCCCGTCCAGGAGGGAAAAAGCGCAGGGCTAAGAACTGATTAACCAGATCGATTTAGAAGATCGGTGTAATCAAGAGACTGGGGATTGAAACGCACATGATTTCCGCTGCTACATCCAGGACGGACATGGCCGAGATGCTCCGGGCGGCCGACCCCCACGGCGAACTGGTAATGGGCCTCCGCGAAATTCGCGACCTGATCGGCGACGCCGCAACTGCCGCCGCTCGAATATTCTATGAATCATACATGGATCACACAGGACTGCGAACAAAGCTGAACGCGTCCACCCTGGCGAAAATCGAAACCGAAGCACATGAATATCTTCGGCAAAAACTCAGTCATTTCGATGTCGGCGACTGGGCACTTTCATCGACCGCCTGCGTCCGGCACGCCCGCAAACATGGCGCCGCATTCCGCGCGGTTCTTCAACCCGTTGCGGCGTCCAATGAAAAGCTGACCGATCTGATCTGGGACCGTGCGCCAGATGATGCCACCCGGCACCGGCTCACGAAGATCATGCTTCAGGTGAGCATGATTGACGCCAGCCTCATGGCGCACGTCGTTTCGCTGGACGAAGCGGAAGAACAGCGCAACGAGCGCCAGCGTTTCGGCATGTTGTTCGAACAGCGGATCATGGGCGAAATCGACGGCGCGTCTCAACTGGGCGAATCGCTGCGCGAACAGGCCAAGGATGCGTCCGCCGCCACGCGTGGCATGTTGGGCAAGGCGTCCGAAGTCGCCGCAGCCGCTGAACAGTCCGCCCTCGCCATGCGCGAAGCCGCGCGCACATCCGCCGGCCTCATCCGCGCAATCGAAGACGCGCGCAGCGAAGTCGAAGGCGCCGCCGGAGTCGCTCAGCGTGCCGCACGCCAATCAGGCGATGCCGTCACCATGTCCGCAACGCTGTCGGAACATGCCAAATCGATTGAATCGATCCTGGGGTTGATCCGCGACATCGCCGGACAGACCAATCTGCTCGCCCTCAACGCGACGATCGAGGCCGCGCGAGCAGGCGATGCCGGACGCGGATTTGCGGTGGTTGCGCAGGAGGTGAAGAGCCTTGCCAACCAGACGGCGCGCGCCACTGACGAAATCGCCGGAAAAATCGCCGACATACAGGCTTCCACGCGCCAGTCGGTTGAAACCAATGAACGTATCAGGGATACGGTGGGAGAAGTGCAGGCATGCGCCGAGCGCATCCGTCACGCGATGGACGCCCAGGCTCAAACCGTTACCATGATCACAGCCGCAGTCGATGAAACTGCCCTGGCAGCCGATTCGATGTCGACGACCATCTCCGCGATCCGGCAGGATACGGAGGTTGTTGCTTCGGAAATCGATCAGTTGGAACGCGGCTTCATGAGCGTGGAAGGTAAGCTGGCCAGTTTGCGCCACGAATCATCGGAGTTCGGGCGTCAGGTCGCCTGACGCTTTTCCTGTAGACGCCACTGGGCTAAAGGCGGCGGCATGAACGATGTCGCCACCTGCCCCGCGCAAAGCTGGAAAGTCACCCTGCCCTGCACCCGTGCGGAGGCTGAGGCGCTGGATGGCGACATCGCCGCCTTCGTCGCCATGGACCAGCCACCGGTGCTGATGACCAGCGAAGCCGGGTCGGATGACGATGCCTGGCGGCTGGACGCCTATTTCGAAGGTGAACCCGAATCGGCGGTGGTTCAACTGCTGCACGGCCTGGTGCCAAGCGCCGCGGGAACAGCGCCACAGATTGAAAAGTTACCGGATGAAGATTGGGTGACGCTCAGCCAACAGGGGCTTGAGCCAGTCACTGCGGGACGCTTCCATGTCCGTAACCGGACAACGGACCCCGAAGAGGTGGGACATGTCAATTTCCTGATTGAGGCGGGGCGCGCCTTTGGCACCGGGCAGCATGAAACGACGGCAGGCTGCCTGATCATGCTGGACCGGATGCGGCGGATAGGCATGCGGTTCGGGAACGTTGCGGACATCGGCACCGGAACGGGGTTGCTCGCCTTTGCCGCCCTCCATCTATGGCCCCGCGCCTACGCGACCGCATCCGACATCGACTCTGTAGCCGTAAGCATCAGCGGCGAAAATGCGATTACCAACCGCGTGCCTGTCGGCCCCGGTATCGGCCAGGTCGCGCTCTATACAGCAGCAGGCGTGGATCATCCGGCCATCGAGCAGCGCGCGCCCTATGATCTGTTGATCGCCAACATCCTTGCCGGGCCGCTGATCGAACTCGCCCCTTCGCTTTGTGCGCTGATAGAGGATGGCGGCACGCTGGTGCTGGCGGGACTGCTGCGCGGACAGGCCGACGATGTACTGGCGGCCTATCGCGCGCAGGGCATGCGCCTTGCGGAACGCACAGACCGAGGCGATTGGCCAACGCTGCGCCTACGCAAACGTCCTCGCATCGGCTGGAAGCGCCCGCGACGTATCGATCGCAGCGCCCGCGGCGAAGCCCCTGGCTTTGGCACGCTATAAGGAGCGCCCCATGACAATCACGCGCCGTATCATATTGGATGAAGGTCCCGGCGGCATGTTCGAACACATGGGCGTGAGCGACAAGACGACCCCAGCATCGACGCCTGGAATCCTTCTGTTCCCCAATGCATTGGGGACTAAGGAAGCGGACTTCGCCTATGCCGAAAGCATCGCTGCCCTTGGCTATCCCGTGCTGGTTGCGGACCTTTATGGTCAAGGAAAGCGCCTGACTCGGGCTGATCCCGACCCCGCTCTCTATATGGCTGAACTGAATAGCGACCGGGCGTCGCTGCGTGACCGGGTGAATCGCGCCCATGGTCTTCTTAAGAAGATGGCCAAAGTCGATGAGCAACGCACCGCCGCAGTCGGATTCTGTTTCGGCGGCAAATGCGTGCTGGACCTCGCGCGCAGCGGCGCTGACATCGCTGGCGGCGTCAGCTTCCACGGTATTTACGATCCTCCGCCCTTGCCGAACGCTTCGATCACGGCAAAGCTGCTAGTCTGCCACGGCTGGGACGATCCGCTGGCGCCGCCCGCAGCCACCATGGCATTGGCCCAAGAACTGACCGAAGCGGGTTGCGACTGGCAGATCCACGCATATGGCCACACTGGTCACGCCTTCACCGACCAGGCGGCCAACATGCCCGATCGCGGCCTAGCCTACAGCCCATCCGCCGACCGCCGCAGCTTCCGCGCGATGCGGGACTTCTTCGCCGACCTGTTCGCCTGACCGAAACCCTCGTCCCGCGATCTTAAATTTCGCCGATGATCTCGGCCAACACCGCCAGGCAATCCTTGGCGAGCTGCATTGATCGGGCGGGAGACCAACCAAAATCTGGATCTGGCAGATCGTCATTGTCCTTGAAGGGCATCTCCAGCGTCATCGCCACAGCGCCGAACCTCTCGGCAACCTGATTGGTGGACATGGTGAGATTAGCCTTGCCCTCCGGCGCGGCAGGATAACCTTTACGCGTCTGAAAGTCCGGCGTCCGCAGTGCCAACGTGTCGCGGTAACGGTGAAACAGCGAAAGCTGCCGATGGGTGATCGAGGGGATGCCTTCGAATCCCGCCAGAAACACAGCCGCGATGGCTTCATCCCCATGCACGTCCATTGCAAAATCGACGCCGCTCTCATCCATCGCTTGGCGGACGAGGAAGACCTCCGGGCTCCTTTCCATCGAAGGCTGATGCCATTCGCGGTTAAGGTTCACCCCCGCAGCGTTCGTGCGCAGGTGTCCCCGTCGGCTGCCGTCAGGGTTCATGTTGGGGACAATGTGAAAGGTGGCCTGCCGACGGAGCAGACGGGCTACCGCGTCCTCTGGATCGCAAAGCCGGTCCAGCGCGCCTTCCATCCACCATTCCGCCATAGTCTCACCAGGGTGCTGACGGGCATAGAGCCACACCTGCTTTGGCCCCTCACCCAACGTCAACAGGTCGATCGGCTGTTGGTCCAGGCTATGTCCCAATGTGCGATGGACAACGCCGGGCTGGACCGCTGCCCACGCGATCAAGTCATGATGTCGCTCCATCGAATAAGGTGCGAAATAGGCGACCCAAACGCTATCCACCTCAGTCGAAAGCCGCACGGTCAGAATATCTGCGGCATAGCTGGTCTCAGCCAGACGCCAGCTTTCGCGGTCTTCGCTGATGCGGGCGCGATATCCGGGCCAGCCATCGGGATAGGCGGATTCCCTACAATTGGTGATCGCCAGTTTTACATCCCGTCCCGCCACACCAGACACGCGGAAGTAAAACCATTGGTAAAAATCGCTGTGCAGATCCTTGACGATCTCCAGCTCTGCCCTGACCTCCTGGCCCGTATCGGAAATTGAGATGACTCGGATATTGCCGCTGTCAAAGCCGCTGGTGATGGAAATGGTCATCTGACGGTTATAGTGCGCCCCGATTCACCAGGATAGCCCCCGACCAACGCCGCGGCGAGCTTTTGCGCGGCGATGCCTGGCTGAGCGGCGGGTGTCCCTTCCCTTGCCACTGTTACGGCCCTGCCCTCCCAGATCGTGGTCGAATCCGAACGCCGACGAATTTGCACCTGCAATTCGGTGGCTACCTGATCCTTGGGCTTCCCCGACAGGTTGATGCCGATGCCCAGGCCCAACCCTGAATAGCCGCCACTGCCCACCGCGCCGCCGACACCAACACTTACTGGCCGCCCGCTCTGATCATATCCGGTCGGTCGAAAACTGCGACGGAACGCGACCAGCGCCACATAATCACTCTCGCTCCCGGTTGCCGCGCTGGTGAACCCAGCCCGCTGCAATTCCTGTTCGACCGCAGCGGCATAGGTGCGAAACTCCAGACCTACGTCAGGGTTGCCGGGCAATTCCTCCACCGAAATCGTACCGCTGCGTGCCGGATCGCCGACATGGAAACGGGTGACTTCGACCGGGGGCACTGCCGTTGCGCAACCGACCAGCGACAATGCCGACATAGTTGACAGGATGATCCGCTTCACCATGAATGATCTCCAACCGGGATGTCCGCCCATAAAGGATGCCAGACTGTATTTCCGTTGAACGCTTCAAGCCACGGCTTTGCTGCATACGGGATGAACGGGGCAAAAGAAGGGGGGCTCGCCCTTGACTTTACACCTCCTCAGCCATAGGGGCTGCGCTTCAATTTTCCGATCAAGCAAGAATCATCAAAGGCTGGCTTCCATGAAGATCCGCAACTCGCTCAAGTCGCTCAAGGGCCGTCACCGGGACAACCGCGTGATCCGCCGTCGCGGCCGCACCTACGTCATCAACAAGACGAACCGCCGTTTCAAGGCACGCCAGGGCTGATCCATGGCGGACATCACCGCCGTCATCTTTGACGTCGGCAATGTCCCTGTACCACTGGAACCCAAGGGTGCTGTACGAGCGCCTGATCCCCGACGATCAGGCGCTCGACGCGTTTCTGCAAGATGTCGTCAGCCCCGAATGGCATTTCCAGCATGATGCCGGGCGCCCATTTGCGCAAACAAGCGCCGAATTGATTGCCCGCCACCCTGATCGCGCCGATCTGATTCGCCTCTGGGGCGACAAGTTCATCGACAGCGTGGGACCGGCAATATCTGGCATGCCAGAAATTCTACGCGAATTGGACGAGAGCGGCGTCCCCCTGTTCGCCATTACCAATTTCAGCGCCGAGTTCTGGGAACCCTTTCATGCGCGAGAGCAAGCGCTCTTTGCGCCCTTCCGCAATATCGTCGTGTCCGGCGCGGAAAAGATGGTGAAGCCCGACCGCGCGATCTATCAACTGGCCCTCGCCCGCTTCGGCGTCCCCGCTGATCAGACGCTATTTGTGGATGACCGGCCCGAAAATATTGCAGCCGCGCAATCGGAAGGAATGCGCGGCCACTTGTTTCGCGATGCTGTTTCGCTGCGTAGAGAACTCGCCGCGCTCAACCTGATTTAAGCTCAGTCCCGCCCACGAAGTTCGTCGCCGCGCAATGCAGTGACGTGCAGCACATTGGTGGACCCCGGCGTTCCGAAGGGCACACCAGCCAGAACAACGATCTTCCCGCCCTTTTCCGCCATATCGTGGCGCAATGCCATGCGGCGGGCCTTACCGACCATTTCCTCAAAAGTCGCGACATCCTTGGTCCGTACAGCATGTACGCCCCATGTCAGGCCCAGCTTGCGCGCCGTATCCTGGCGTGGCGTCAGCGCCAGGATGGGCGCCAACGGCCGCTCACGCGCGACCCGACGAACCGTGCTGCCCGACAATGTGAAGCAAGTGATGGCGCTCGCGCCTACGACGGACACGATCCCCGCCGCACCTTCGGCCAATGCGTCGGCGGTGGTCGGGTCCGGCTTGGTTTCAGTGAAATGCAGCCGAGCGAAGTAACCGGGGTCGCGCTCCACGCTGTGGGCAATGCTGTCCATCATGGCCACCGATTCTTCCGGCCAGTCGCCCGCCGCAGTTTCGGCAGACAACATGATCGCATCCGCACCATCGTAGACGGCGGTTGCGACGTCTGACACTTCGGCCCTGGTCGGCGTCGGTGACTTGATCATCGATTCCAGCATTTGCGTCGCGACCACGACGGGCCGCCCCATACGCCGCGCAGTTGCAACGATCTGCTTTTGTAAAGGAGGCACTGCCTGTGGCGGCAATTCAACGCCCAGGTCACCGCGTGCAACCATCACACCATCCGCCAGCTCCAATATTTCCTCCAGCCGCTGTACGGCGGAAGGCTTCTCGATCTTTGCCATCAACGCGCCATGCCCGCCCATCAATTTGCGCGCTTCGGCCAAATCCTCCGGCCGCTGGACGAAACTGAGCGCGATCCAGTCGCATCCCTGCTCGACCGCAAAGCTCAGATCGCGGCGATCCTTTTCCGTGAGCGCGGGAACCGGCACGACGACGTCAGGCACATTCACGCCTTTCCGGTTCGACAGCGCGCCGCCGACTTCCACGATCGTCTCAATGCGGTCCGCGGCCACTTTCTTGACGCGCAGGACCAGCTTGCCATCGTCCAGCAGCAGCCGGGTTTCCGGCAGCAGTGCCTCGTATATCTCCGGGTGAGGCAGGTTCACGCGTTTCGCGTCCCCCGGTGCCGGGTCCCGATCCAGCACGAACGCCGCGCCCGTTTCCAACACGGCAAGACCGCGTTCAAATGTGCCGACGCGCAGCTTGGGCCCCTGAAGGTCGCCCAATATGGTGGTCGGACGGCCAAATTCCTTTTCCAAAGTCCGAATGATTGCGATCCGCGCAGCATGATCCTCGTGCGAACCATGGCTCATGTTGATGCGGAAGGCGTCGGCCCCTGCGACGAAAAGCGCCCGGATCATTTCCGGGCTGTCGCTCGCCGGACCAAGGGTCGCCAATATGCGCACCTTGCGCGAACGGGGCGGTAATCGAATCATTCAAAAAAGCTCCTGACCGTCATGAACGCCTCCATTGCCAAGGCGCCGTTTTCGATTATCCGTGCTGCACGACAGGATGATGTAGACCAGCGAAGGGATCGCCATGGCTGACAATATGCTCAACGATGCGGTTGCTGCAACCGCCTTCCGCCGCCTGATAGCCCATTTGCAGCACCGCACCGACGTCCAGAACATCGATCTGATGGGAACAGCGGGCTTTTGCCGCAACTGCCTGGCCGACTGGATCGCGGAAGCGGACGGCGCGATGAGCAGGGATGAAGCGCGTGCGATCATTCACGGCATGCCTTTTTCCGAATGGAAACAACGCTATCAGGGCGAAGCCACGCCCGAACAGATCGCAAGGATGCAGGAGAGTGTGGCGAAAAACGCCGACACGCATTAGACGCGACCACCAACCGATTCACATTTTACCCGGAGATAGAGATAATGAGCGAGGGCAACGTCGCCGCCGACCAGCTACGGCTCTTGATCGAGAAGATCGAGCGGCTCGAAGAGGAGAAGAAGGGTGTCGGAGACGACATCAAGGACGTCTATCTGGAAGCTAAAGCTACGGGTTACGATCCCAAAATTATGCGTCAAATCGTCCGCTTACGAAAAATGCCACAGCACGACCGGCAGGAAATGGAAGCGATCCTACAGACATATCTTTCTGCACTGGGGATGGAATAACAGCTCAGTCATCCAGTTCCCGATGCGCTCGCTCATACAAAGCGACCGTATCGGGATCACCAGCAATCAAATCTCCGACAATCTCCTTCGCCAGCGCTACGTGTTTGCCAAAGGCTCTAACCGTCTGTTCCATGACTCCAATGGACATGTCGAAGAACCAAAAGAACCCGGATTTCGCCGCTCCAATTTCCACATCAGACAATATCAGATCGCCGTTGCTTTTCGGATGCGTAATCCGATTGCGGGCGGCGATGGCCCTTTTCAGATTTTCCCACTCAGCACAGCCGAAATCCACGTCAATTTCCTTACAACAGGACTTGGCAACTTTTGTTGTCAACCTGATCATCGCCGGAAGTGAAACATGGCGTGGTTGTTCGATGATTTCCCCTCTTTCGCTAACAGAAAAAGAGGCCTCAGCGAAAGCCATTTCCATCAGTGGCGTCGCGACATCAAATTCCATTGCGATGGACAAAACATGCATCCGATAAACCCACGACATACCCTCAGCGGCAGAAACCGTGGTTCGAAGCAGGTTTCGACGTTCGACCGGCCCGTCGGATGCCTGAAGATGATCGAGCGCCCATTGCACATCATCTGTTAGCGACTGAATAAATACGATCTTTCCTCGATCCATGTGGCCCCCTTTCCCGGGGCAGGCTCCTACTCCGCACCACGACCCGCGTCTAGTTGCGCTTGGCCGGGACGACCGCTAGAGAGCGCGCTTGGCATCACAGATAAGTTTAGGAGCAGGCCGTGGCCGGCCATAGCAAATTCAAGAACATCATGCATCGCAAGGGCGCTCAGGACAAAAAGCGTTCGTCGATGTTCTCCAAGCTCAGTCGCGAAATCACCGTGGCGGCGAAGATGGGTCTGCCCGACCCGGACATGAACCCCCGCCTGCGGCTTGCGGTCAACGCGGCCAAGGCGCAGTCCATGCCCAAGGACAATATCCAGCGCGCAATCGACAAGGCGTCGAAGGGCGAGGGCGAGAATTACGAAGAGGTGCGCTATGAGGGCTATGGCCCCGGCGGCGTCGCCATCATTGTCGAGGCGCTGACCGACAACCGCAACCGCACCGCCACCAATGTGCGCACCGCCTTTTCCAAAAATGGCGGCAATCTGGGCGCGTCCGGCGCGGTCAGCCATGGTTTTGATCGCATGGGCCTGATCACCTACCCGGCAAGCGTGGGCGATGCGGACGCGATCTTCGAAGCGGCCCTGGAAGCGGGCGCGGAAGATGTGTCTTCGAACGAAGACGAGCATGAAATCTGGACCGCGATGGACGCGCTGCACGAAGTCGCCAAGGCGCTGGAGGCCAAGCTGGGTCCGGCCGACGGTGCAAAGCTCGCGTGGAAGCCGCAGACCAGCGTCGACGTCGATGAAAGCAACGCAGCGACCCTGATGAAGCTGGTCGACACGTTGGAAGATGACGACGACGTCCAGACCGTGTGGGGCAATTATGACGTGTCCGACGAGGTCATGGAAAAGCTGGGTTAAAATGCCCGCCCTCCGTTCGTGATCATCCTGGGCCTTGACCCTGGTCTTGGCACCACTGGCTGGGGACTGATCGCGGCGGACGGCAATCGCCTGACCCACATCGCGAATGGGCAGATCAAGACCGACGCGACGATGGCGCTGGCGTCCCGCCTGCTGGCGCTGGACCTGGCGCTGGCCGACCTGATCCTGGAACATCAGCCCAGCGGCGCAGCGGTCGAAGAGGTGTTCGTCAATGTGAACCCGCAATCGACGCTAAAACTCGGTCAGGCCCGCGGTGTCATCCTGCTCGCCGCGTCCCGTTCCGGCATGGACGTGGGCGAATATGCGGCCCGGCTGGTCAAAAAATCCGTGGTCGGCGTTGGTAATGCCTCAAAGGATCAGGTCCACGCGATGGTTGCCCGATTGCTTCCCGGCGCGAAGATCGTCGGCCCCGACGCATCGGACGCCCTCGCCGTCGCCATCACCCATGCCCATCACCTCGCCAGCGCCCGACGCATCCCGCAAAAATAATGCGATTCTTGCACCTCGCGCCTCAGGCTTCGCTCTTCATCGCCAATCAAACGCCAGCGGCGCTTCGCGAAAGGCGAAGCGGTTTAGATGGTCGGCCACGACTTGCTTGAAATTTTCGATGTCGACACCGTCCTGCGGTTCGATAGTCACGGACAGGGCTTCATCCGCCGCCGCCATACGGATCGGGCCCATCGGAAAGCCGATCACGCCCTGTTGAGCGTCGAAGTCGGTTTCGAACTTATGGCTCCAATGTTTGCATAGCTGCTGGAGATAGCGGCTGCCATACTTGGTCGGGACATGGGCGGTCAGGGTCATGCGGGGGAGCCTTTCGATCTAGCTGGCCGCATCCTCGATCAGCGGCGACATCCATCATGGTCTGGGGAGCCGCGCCTTCCCTTTCAAGCCCGGCGCAGATCGGTGGCGCGCTGGTCCATCCAACAGGCATGAAAAAGCCCGCCAGAACCATGTCCAGCGGGCCTTATATTTTTGACAGGTTCGCCGCTTCAATCTGGCTTTTTAGCGACGCTGACCAGCGCGGGGCGCAGCAGTCGGTCCTTGATCATGTAACCCGCCTGCATTTCCAGCAGAACCGTGCCCGGCTCTACATCATCCGACGGGGTTTCCATCATAGCTTGATGCAAATTGGGGTCGAGCGGCTGGCCGACCGAAACCAGCTTTTCAATGCCGTTCCGCGCAAAGATGCTGTCCAACTCCCGCCCGGTAGCTTCCAAGCCAGCGACCAGCCCCTTGAACTTGTCATCTTCCCGCAAATCGGCCGGAATTGCCTGCAGCGCGCGGCCCAGATTGTCGGCAACCGACAGCATGTCCCGCGCAAAAGCGGTCGCGGCGTAGGCGCGCGTGTCGGCCAGCTCCTTTTCAAGCCGCCGCCGGACATTCTGCGTTTCGGCATGAGCGTAGAGAACTTCCTGCTTCGCCGCCGCCAGTTCGGCTTCCAGCGCCGCGATCCGTTCAGCCGCGGCATCGCCCGGGGGCGCCGCATCTTCGGGAAGTTCGTCCACGATTTCGCTATTTTCGATATTCTGTGTTTCTTCAATCATCTCATCAATCTCGACAAGGTCTGCGCGGTGAAGTCCACCATGGGGATCACCCGCGCATAGTTCAAGCGCGTGGGGCCGATTACCCCGACTACGCCGACGACGCGGCCATCGGCCCCTCTGTAGGGGGCGGCTATGACCGAAGAACCGGACAGGGAAAAGAGCTTGTTTTCCGAACCGATGAAGATTTTCGTCGCACTGCCCGCCAGAGCGCTTTCCAACAGCCGTGAAATTTCCTGCTTGCCCTCTAACTGCTCCAGCAACTGGCGCACCCGTTCCAGGTCGGCGGCGGTGCCGTCATCCAGCAGATTTGCCTGCCCCCGCACGATCAGCACAGGACGATCGTCGGCGTCATGCGACCAGACCGCGATTCCCCGCTCAACCAGTTCCCGCGCCGCGCCCTGGAGCGCGCTGCGTTCATTGTCCATCTCCCGCTGCAACGCGTCGCCCGCGTCGCGCAAGGTCATGCCGCCAAAGCGCGCCGACATGAAGTTCGCCGCTTCATTCAACATCATCGGCGTCACCCCCGCAGGCAGGTCGAGCACGCGATTTTCGATGGACCCGTCTTGCCCCACCAGCACGGCCAGCGCCTGAAGACCGTTAAGGGGTACGAAACCAAACTGGCGCAGGAGCGGCTCCCGCTTGGGCACCATGACGATGCCCGCGCACGCGGACAGGCCCGACAGCGCGGCGGTGGCAGCCGACAGCGCCTCTTCGATCGGGCCGCCTTCGCCGATACCGGCTTCGATCGCGCGCCGTTCCTCCATCGAAGGTTCCGCCGCCTGCATCATGCCATCGACGAAGAGGCGCAGCCCTGTTTCGGTCGGCATCCGCCCCGCAGAGGTATGCGGCGCGGCGAGCAGGCCAAGCTCTTCCAAATCCTGCATCACGTTGCGGATGGATGCCGGCGACAGGCTGAGCGACGCCAATTTGCTGATCGTGCGCGATCCCACCGGCAGGCCCGTGCCCAGATAGCTTTCGACCACCAGCCGAAAGACGTCGCGCGCCCGTTCGTTCAATTCGGTGATCGGCGTGACCGGCATAGGTCCCTATCTAGGCAAGCAAGGGTCAGCACTCAAGCCAATGCGCTAACGCCTGGCGGAAGGCTTTACCATGGGCTCGATCTGCAGCATCCGGGGAATGGCCGAAATCGTGGCGCGCAGCTTTCCATATGTTGCGTCCATGCAACCGGACTGGAACTCCAGCCGCGTGGGCGGCGTATCCCCCCTCACCCACTCAAATCGGTAACCTGCCATGTCGGTGGCAAAGCGGACGCAATTTTCGCCGTGGCCGATACGTTTGGCCGTACCTGCGGGCGGGCGAAACTGATTGAGCGCCGCACGAAACCGGCGATATTGCGCGGGCGTGACGGTGAAGCGCGTAGGACCGGGCACCGCGGTAAACCGCTCCGGCTCCAACAGGCCCGACCCATCGGGGGTTACGCTCAACGTATAGGCTGGGCAAACGCCAAAACAGGGACCTGCGGAAAAACGAATCGTGTCGCCCACGGCTACCGGCTTTTCCAGCTCCGCCTTGTCCGTAGCACAGCCGGAAAGGAGCGCTGCGCAACCTGAAATCATCATCCATCGCAATTGCATGACCGCTTCCTATCATCTTTCTGGCGGATCGCCACTGGCATGAGGGCACGCCCGGCGCTAAGCCCCCCCCGATTGAACGTTTCGGAGTAGAAAATTTATGCGTCCTTCCGGCCGCGCGCCCGACCAGATGCGCGACATCACCATGGAGCCCGGCTTCACCATCCATGCCGAGGGCAGCTGCCTGATCAGCTTCGGCGATACGCGCGTGCTGTGCACCGCTTCGGTCGAGGAAAAAGTACCGCCTTTCCTTCGCGGCAAGGGTTCGGGATGGGTCACGGCGGAATATGGCATGCTGCCCCGCGCCACTCATACCCGCGGCAGCCGTGAAGCGGCCAAGGGCAAGCAGTCGGGCCGGACGCAGGAAATCCAGCGCCTGATCGGCCGGTCGCTGCGCACCGTGGTCGACCTTCAGAAACTGGGTGAGCGGCAGATCGTGGTCGATTGCGACGTGATCCAGGCCGATGGCGGCACGCGCACGGCGGCGATTTCCGGCAGCTGGGTGGCTTTGCGTATCGCCATCGACAAGCTGATCGCATCGGGCGCTTTGAAAGAAGACCCAATCTTGCAGAAGGTCGCTGCGATCAGCTGTGGCATCTACAACGGCACCCCCGTCCTCGACCTCGACTATGCCGAGGACAGCAATGCGGAGACCGACGCCAACCTGATCCTGACGGGCGACGGCAAATTCGCGGAAGTGCAGGCGACCGCCGAAGGCGCGGCCTATGATGAGGAAGAGCTGCTGCGTCTGCTGCGCCTCGCCCGCATCGGCTGCGCACAAATTTTCGCGGCGCAGGACAAGGCCGCGGGTCGATAAAAGGAAAAGGCTCCCGTTCGTTTCGATCGTAGGAAGATGATAGCGCAACTTGTGCGTTTCTCGTCTACGCTCGAAACGAACGGAGTGGGGTAAAGCATGAGCGACGAGTTCGGACAGGAACAGGCAATCCGCAAACTGGGTCCCGGCAAGCTGGTAATAGCGAGCCACAATCCCGGCAAGGTGCGGGAAATCGGCGAATTGCTGGCACGCTTTGGCATCGAAACGGTGTCGGCAGCAGAGCTGGACCTGCCCGAACCTGATGAGACCGGAACAACCTTCATCGCGAACGCCGAACTAAAGGCGATGCAGGCAGCGGACCTGTCCGGCCTGCCAGCGCTGGCCGACGACAGCGGCCTGTGCGTAGAGGCGCTTAACGGTGATCCAGGCATTTTTTCCGCGCGCTGGGCCGGCGAGGACAAGGATTTCGGCCTCGCCATGCAGCTGGTATGGGACGCGATCGAGGCCAAAGGACCCGATGTCGGCCATGACGCGCACTTCGTCTGCGCGCTGGCCCTTGCCTGGCCCGATGGCCATGTCGAAGTGTTTGAAGGGCGCGTCGACGGGACGATCAGCTGGCCCCCGCGTGGAACCAAGGGGTTCGGCTATGACGCCATTTTCCAACCAAATGGCCACACGGTCAGCTTTGGCGAAATGGAACCGGAACAGAAGCACGCGATGAGCCACCGCGCCGACGCCTTCGCTCAGATGGTGGCGGCGGTTTTCTGAATTGATGGGCAGGCGCTGGCCGCGCGGGTCAAAGCCGTATAGGAACGCGTCCGCCCATGTCCCTGCGCTTACAAAATCCCGCGCCAGCTCCCATAGTGATGGCCCCCGAACCGATGGCCCTGTACATCCATTGGCCATTCTGCGTGTCGAAGTGCCCCTATTGCGATTTCAACAGCCATGTGCGGGCGGAAATCGATATGCGGGCCTGGCGCGACGCACTGCTGATCGATCTGGCCCACGAAGCGGCACTGAATGATGGGCGGACACTAGGCTCAATCTTTTTCGGCGGAGGCACGCCATCGCTGATGCCGCCTGAAATCGTAGCCGCGTTGATCGATGCCGCCACCCGCTATTGGAAGCCGGTGGCGGACATCGAAATCACGCTGGAAGCAAACCCAAGCTCGGTGGAAGCGGCGCGATTCGCCGACATCGCGGCGGCAGGCGTGAACCGTGTGTCACTGGGCCTTCAGTCGCTGGATGACGAAGCACTTCAATTCCTTGGCCGGGCACATGATGTGCGCGAAGGACTGGCGGCGCTCGATGTGGCGCAGTCGGTGTTCGACCGCCTCAATTTCGACCTCATCTACGCTCGGCCGGGCCAGAGCGAAAGTGATTGGGAAAAGGAACTGGCGCGCGGCCTGTCCTTTGGCACTGGCCACCTTTCCCTCTACCAGCTGACCATCGAACCGGGCACAAGGTTCGCGACTTTGGTGGCGCAGGGCCAGCTGACCCCGGCGGACCCCGACCACGGGGCGACGCTGTACGAAGTGACGCAGGCCATGACAGAAGCGGCTGGTTTGCCCGCCTATGAGATCAGCAATCACGCCCGGCCGGGGCAGGAAAGCCGTCACAACCTGACCTATTGGCGCTATGGCGACTATGCCGGGATCGGTCCGGGCGCGCATGGACGGCGATCAGGGATCGCCACGCTGCGCCACAAAAAACCGGAAAACTGGATCGGCGCCGTGAACCGCAATGGCCATGGCCTACAGCGCGAAGATGTGCTGGAGCCAGCAGACAGAGCGCGCGAGGCACTGTTGATGGGGCTGCGTCTGGGCGAAGGCATTGACCTCAGCCGGATTGCGCGGCTGTCAGGACTAAAGATCGGCGACCTGGTCGACGACGGCGCGGTGACCCGCTTATGTGCGCTGGACCTGCTGGACAGCAATGGGCCGCTGCTGCGGGTGAAACCGGCGGGTATGCTGTTGCTGGATGCCATCTTGCCCGAAATCGTAGCAATCTGACGCCGCAGCGAAGGGAACGCAGCCGGTTGTAATCCCCCGCCGATCAGTTGGCAGGGGCAACCCCCTGTTCTGACATCAGCTGCTGAAGCTCACCTGCTTCATACATCTCCATCATGATGTCGCTCCCGCCGACAAATTCACCCTTTACATAAAGCTGCGGTATCGTCGGCCAGTCGGAAAAGCCCTTGATCCCCTGTCGGATGAGCTGGTCCTGAAGCACATCGACCGTTTCATAACCAACGCCCAGATGATCCAGTATGGCGATGGCACGGCTGGAAAAGCCACATTGCGGGAACAGGGGCGTGCCCTTCATGAACAGCACCACATCATTGCTGTTCACGATATCGGCAATCCGCTGGTGCACGGCGTCGGTCATGGTCGATCCATTCTTGTCACGCGCCGGTCGGCCCGGTCGCTGATAAAATTACAGGCCGTTAATTGGGAACGGCCGTGGTCAGTTGCAAGGCATGGAGCACGCCGCCCATCCGCCCGCCAAGCGCCGAATAGACGGCCCGTTGCTGGGCGACGCGGCTCATGCCCCGGAAACTTTCCGACACGACCCGCGCTGCATAGTGATCGCCATCACCGGCAAGGTCGGTGATTTCGACCTGCGCATCGGGAATGGCAGCCCGGATCATGTCAGCGATTTCGTCGGCAGCCATCGGCATGGAAAATCAGTCCTGTGCTTATTGCGCTTCGATGAACTGGCGGCGGGCGGTGACCTGCTGTTCTTCCAGAGCGGTGCGCACATCGGCTTCCGCAATATCCACTCCCGCCTGTGTCATGTCGCCCAACAGCTTGCGGATCACATCCTCATCGCCTGCTTCTTCAAAGTCGGCCTGCACTACAGCCTTCGCATAGGCGTCGGTTTCTTCGGGCGTCAGCCCCATCCGGGCAGCGGCCCATTCGCCCAGCAGCCGGTTGCGCCGCGCCTGGATGCGAAACTGCATCTCCTGATCATGCGCATACATATTTTCGAAGGCTTTTTCACGGTCATTGAAAGTCGTCATGCCAGCGCCTTGCAGAATTAAGGAAGAAGTTCGTTTGAAATAGGAAGATCGGGACGGTTACGCAACGGCAGGGACCAACCAGGGGCGAGCCCCCGCATCTTTTGCCTCGAACTGGCCGATCGCGTCCGCCTGCCCCAGCGTCAGGCCGATCTCATCGAGACCGCCGAGCAGGCAATGTTTGCGGAAAGGATCAATCTCGAACGCAAAGCGGTCCTGGAACTGCGTGGTCACGGTCTGTTGCTCCAGGTCGACATGGACCGGGTCCGTCCGGGCCACGTCCATCAGCCGGTCGATCGCTTCCTGCGGCAGGACAACGGTCAGGATGCCATTCTTGAAAGCATTACCCGAAAAAATATCGGAAAAGCTGGGCGCGATCACGACCTTGACGCCCAGGTCGGCCAGCGCCCAGGCGGCATGTTCGCGGCTGGACCCGCAGCCAAAATTATCGCCTGCAATCAGGATCGGGCTGCCCGCATATTCCGGGTTGTCAAACACATTGCCCGGTTCCTTGCGCAGCACTTCGAACGCGCCCTTGCCAAGACCGGAACGGGAAATGGTCTTCAGCCAATGGGCGGGGATGACGATGTCGGTGTCGACATTCTTCATCCCGAACGGATAGGCCCGCCCTTCAACGACAGTCAGCTTGTCCATCAGTGCGCCTGCCGGGTTTCAGAACCCGAACTATCTTCCGCCCGCCCCAGGCTTGCTGCCATGGCGGCGCTTGCCAGCGCGCCAAGCGCCAGCAACCAGAATACCTTCTTCATGCGACCACCTTTCCCCTCTTTTCATTGAGCAGTTCCCGCACATCGGTCAGATGACCGGTGATGGCGGCGGCGGCGGCCATGGCGGGGGATACCAGATGGGTCCGCGATCCTGGACCCTGCCGGCCCATGAAGTTGCGGTTGCTGGTGGAAGCGCAGCGTTCACCCGCTGGCACTTTGTCAGGGTTCATGCCCAGGCAGGCCGAACAGCCCGGTTCCCGCCATTCGAACCCTGCCGCCAGGAAGATGCGGTCCAGCCCTTCGGCTTCCGCCTGTTGCTTCACCAGGCCAGATCCGGGCACGACCAGCGCCTGCTTGATGCCGCTGGCGACATGCTTGCCCTTCAGCAAGGCGGCGGCGGCGCGCAGATCCTCTATCCGGCTGTTGGTGCAGCTGCCGATGAAGATATGTTCGACCGACACATCCTCCATCCGCTGACCAGCGGTCAGACCCATATAGTCGAGCGATTTTTGCGCGGCAGCACGCTTGGAAGCGTCCGCGAAGCTTTCGGGATCGGGGACGACACCCGTCACCGGCACGACGTCTTCCGGGCTGGTGCCCCAGGTAACGTTGGGCACGATATCGGCGGCATTGATGACAATGCTCTTGTCAAAGGTAGCGCCTTCATCGCTGTGCAGCGTCTTCCAATAGGCCACGGCGGCGTCCCATGCCGCGCCCTTGGGCGCGAGCGGGCGGCCCTTCAGGTAAGCAACGGTCTTTTCATCCGGCGCGAACAGCCCGGAGCGCGCGCCCGCCTCGATCGACATGTTGGCGACGGTCAGACGACCTTCAATCGACATGTCACGGAAAACGGAGCCGCGATATTCCATGACATAGCCGGTGCCGCCGGCCGTGCCGATGCGGCCACAGATCGCCAGCGCAACATCCTTGGCCGTGACGCCGAAGCCCAGTTCGCCTTCGACCACGACTTCCATCGTCTTCGATTGCTTCAGCAGCAGCGTCTGCGTAGCCAGCACATGTTCGACTTCGGACGTGCCGATGCCGAACGCCAGTGCGCCCAGAGCGCCATGTGAGCTGGTGTGGCTGTCCCCGCAGACCAGCGTCGTCCCCGGCAGGGTAAAGCCCTGTTCCGGGCCGACCACATGGACGATGCCCTGTTCCAGATCGGCGTCGCCAATCAACCGCACGCCAAATTCCGGCGCATTGCGTTCCAGCGCAGCGAGCTGCTGCGCGCTTTCGGGATCGGCAATCGGGATACGCTGCCCCTGCGCGTCACGGCGGGGTGTGGTCGGCAGGTTGTGATCCGGCACCGCCAGCGTCAGGTCGGGACGGCGCACCTTGCGCCCGGCAACGCGCAGGCCTTCAAACGCCTGCGGACTCGTCACCTCGTGGATAAGATGCCGATCAATATAGATGAGGCAGGTTCCATCCGGGCGACGTTCAACGACGTGCGCGTCCCAGATCTTCTCGTACAGCGTGCGGGGCTTGACCATAACATCTTCCCCCTAGCCCCAGAGCGGGCCGGGCGAAAGAGGGAAGGGCGGCAATATTTGCTGTTCGCCCCGATAGTCGGCGCTAGGCCGCGCGATCATCCTGGGTGATGCGCCCGGCTGCGCCAACCTCCGCCTCATGGTTCTCTTCTCGCCAGGTTTCAGAAAGCGCCGCCGCTTCCCATTCGCGCATCGCGGGAAGGGCCAGCATATGGTCGATCCAGCGCTGCGCCATCGGCCCCACATCCAGCCCATAGGTGCGCACCCGGAAGACGACGGGGGCATAAAAGGCATCGACTGCGGTAAAAGTCGATCCGGCCAGATATGGGCCGCCAAAGCTGGAGAGCCCCTCCTCCCACAATTCCCGCAGGCGGGCGATATTGCGGTTGAGCGCGGTCGAAGGCATTTGCTGGTCGACCCGCACGCCAACGTTCATCGGGCAATCATTACGCAGGGCGGCAAATCCCGAATGCATTTCGGCGACGGCGCACTGTGCCCAGCCGCGCGCGGCTCCGTCCTGCGGCCACACGCCCGCATGGCGATCCGCCAGATAAAGGGTGATGCCCAGCGAATCCCACAGCGTGCGATCGCCCTCGATCAACACGGGGACCTGCCCCGTAGGCGAAAAATCGCGAAAGATGGCGTGATTTTCAGCAGCGACAAAGGGTTCGATCCGGTCCTTGAAGGGAATGCCGAGCGCCTTCATCAAGACCCAAGGACGGAGCGACCAGCTGGAATAGTTCCGGTTTGCGGTGATCAGCGTATAGGCCATCGGCGGCTCTCCCGTGGGATCTTGCGCCCTCAGGATAAGCGTCCGGCGGTCCGGGTGAAAGCGCAAAGCGACCTTGGATGCGCCAATGACTGGAATTGACAAAAGCCCGCCGCAAATCCTCCGCGACGGGCTTTCTGTCATCGATATAGGCAATCAGCGCAGACGACCGAGCCGGTGATAAAGATTGGCGAACTTCACCGACTCCGGTGTGTCCTTCACCTTCTGCATATAATCGGCCACAGCCGTCTTCAGCAAAGAGAAATCCTCGGTCGAGAAGACCGCGCGGGACCTTGCAGGTTCAGTCATTTTCGTCCTCCTTCCTTCATTCTTCAGGCCGCAAACTGGTTCATCGTATTATGTGATCCGCCCGCCTTTAGCGCGGCATCGCCGGCGAAATATTCCTTGTGATCATCGCCCATGTCGCTGCCAGCCATATTCTGGTGCTTCACGCAGGCGATGCCCTCCCGGATTTCCTTGCGTTGCACGCCTTCGACATAGCCCAGCATGCCTGCTTCACCGAAATATTCACGAGCCAGATTGTCGGTGCTCAGCGCCGCCGTGTGATAGGTCGGCAGGGTGATCAGGTGATGGAAGATGCCAGCGCGTGCCGCCGCGTCCTTCTGGAACGTGCGGATCTTTTCATCAGCCTCTTGCCCCAGATCGGTCGCGTCATAATCGGCGCTCATCAATCTGGCGCGGTCATAGGCGCTGACGTCCCTGCCCTCAGCCTGCCAGCGATCGAATACCTGCTGACGGAAATTGAGCGTCCAGTTGAAGCTGGGCGAATTATTATAGACCAGCTTGGCATTGGGAATGACCGCGCGGATGCGGTCGACCATGCCGGCAATCTGGTCGATATGCGGCTTTTCCGTTTCGATCCACAGCAGGTCCGCCCCATTCTGAAGCGACGTGACGCAGTCCAGCACGACGCGGTCCTCGCCCGTGCCAGGACGAAACTGGAACAGGTTGGACGGCAGGCGTTTCGGGCGGAACAGCCTGCCACCCCGCCCCAGCACGACATCACCGCGCAGGCTGGCAATATCGGCGACCTCCTCGACATCAAGGAAACTATTATATTGATCGCCCAGATCGCCTTCCTCGCGGCTGTAGGCAATTTGCTTGGTCAGGCCAGCGCCCAGCGAGTCGGTACGCGCGACGATGATGCCATCATCGACCCCCAGTTCCAGGAAGGCGTAGCGAACCGCCCGGATCTTCGCCAAAAAGTCCTCATGCGGAACGGTGACCTTTCCGTCCTGATGGCCGCACTGTTTTTCGTCCGAAACCTGATTTTCGATCTGGATGCAGCAGGCCCCGGCCTCGATGAATTTGCGCGCGAGCAGATAGGTCGCCTCGGCATTGCCAAAGCCCGCATCGATGTCCGCGATGATCGGGACGACGTGGGTTTCATACTGGTCGATGGCGTTGGCCAGTCGCTGCACCTCAACGTCATTGCCCTCGTCCCGCGCCTTGTCGAGGTCGCGGAACATCATACCCAGTTCGCGTGCGTCCGCCTGGCGCAAAAAGGTGTAAAGCTCCTCGATCAAAGCGGGAACGCTGGTCTTTTCGTGCATCGACTGGTCAGGCAACGGCCCGAATTCGCTCCGCAGGGCAGCAACCATCCAGCCGGACAGGTACAGATAGCGGCCCTTGGTCGTGCCGAAATGCTTTTTGATGCTGATCATCTTCTGTTGGCCGATAAAGCCGTGCCAGCAGCCCAGCGACTGAGTGTAGTTGGCGGGATCGGCGTCATAGGCGGCCATGTCGCGGCGCATGACGGTCGCGGTGTGGCGCGCAATATCGAGCCCGGTGTGAAAACGGTTCTGCAGGCGCATGCGGGCGACCGGCTCGGCCGCAATGCCCTGCCAATGCCCCTGTTCGCCAATGGTGGCGTCCGCCTTCGCGATCTCTTGCAAATAGCTCATATGCTCATCCCTCTGAACTGATTGCGACCGGCCTAACCGTGCTTCGTGCTCAACGGCAGAGGGTTCGAAGTTCAGTTGTAGAAGTTGACAAACTTACTCTGTAAAGTTGTAAATGCCTGCACAGGAGCAAGAAGATGGCGAAGGATCGTCCAGTCTATATGGGTCCACGGCTGCGGCGGTTACGGCGCGAGCTGGGCCTGACGCAGTCCGACATGGCGACCGACCTCGAAATATCGGCATCTTATGTTGCCCTGCTGGAACGGAACCAGCGGCCGCTGACCGCGGATATGCTGCTGCGACTGGCCCGCACCTATCGCATGGACATGAGCGAACTGGCGGGCGACGGCGGCGCCGAACAGACAGCGCGACTGCAAGCGGTGCTGAAGGAAGCGATGTTTGCCGACATCGACCTACCCACGCTGGCGATGCAGGATGTCGCGATCAACTATCCCGGCTTTACCGAAGCGCTTCTACGGCTGCACACCGCCTATCGCGAGGAGCAGCTGACCCTGGCTGACCGAGGAACCGGGGCAACAGGCGACACACCCGACGCGCCCGATCCAGTAGCCGAAACGCGGCGCTTCATCGCGGCGCGGCGCAACAATTTCCCGCTGCTGGACGATGTCGGCGAAAGGCTGGCGGTTGAGATCGATCAGGCGGGCGGCATGGCGGCATGGCTCCAGGACAGGCATGGATTGCGCGTCAGGCGGTTGCCGTCCGACGTTATGGCGGGGTCGATGCGTCGGCTGGACCGGCATCGCGACGCGGTACTGATCGACGATGCCCTGGATGAAGCGAGCAGCAGCTTTCAACTGGCGCTGCAAATCGCCTATCTTGAGATGCGCGGCAATATCGACGCGCTGCTAAAGGATGGCCAGTTCATCAGCGACAGCGGACGGCGGCTCACGCGGCGGGCGCTTGCCAGCTATGGCGCGGCAGCGATCCGCCTGCCCTATGCTGCTTTCGCTAAGGCGGTTGAGGCGCGACGTTATGATGTGGAAGCACTTGCCCGCCAATTCGGGACCAGCTTTGAACAGGTCGCGCACCGGCTGACCAGCCTGCAAAAGCCGGGGCAGCAACGCATCCCCTTCTTTTTTCTCAGGATCGATCCGGCGGGAAATGTCAGCAAATTGCTGGACGGCGCAGGCTTCCCCTTTGCGCGGCATGGTGGATCATGCCCACTCTGGTCGGTGCACCAGTTGTTCGGTCGCCCTCGCGAGGTGGTGACCCAATGGCTCGAACTACCCGACGGCCAGCGTTTCTTTTCCATCGCCCGCACGGTGACGGCAGGCGGCGGAGGCTGGGGAACACCGCGTATCGAGCGCGCGGTCACCCTTCTGTGCGCGGCGGAGCATGCGCACCGCCTGGCCTACGCACAGAATTTGCCCCCATCCGAACCTACGCCGGTAGGGATCTCATGTCGCCTTTGCCACCGCAGCCAGTGCCTCGCCAGATCAGCCCCGCCGATCGGGCGCGACATGCTGCCTGAGGATTATCGCCGGGGCCACGCTCCCTTCGGCTTTTCAGACGACTGATCGGGGGAAACTCGACACGGCAGCGACCAAAATTGCTCGACGCCGCCGCCCGTTGGAACGCAGGACCACAATGTCAAGATGTGATGCACGATTGCCACAGCAGTGTGTGCGATGCGGCAAGTCGATGTTTTCGCGCCTTTACTGTTGCAGGTGAACATATCTAAAGGGCACGCGTTCGTGGGAAAACGAACTCAGAAGGAGAACCCACTATGAAAAAGCTTATCGCATCGGCGCTGCTGTTCGCCAGCGTTGCCACCCCTGCCATGGCGCAGGACGCCGTCCCCTTTTCGGGCCCCTATATCGGCGGCGTCGTTGGTCTTGACCATTTCGACTTCACTGCCGACAACCATGACAGCGCCCTGATGTACGGCGGCGTGATCGGTTATGACATCAACGTCAACGGCGCAGTATTCGGCCTTGAAGGCGAATATTCCGACTCCGACGTCAAGGAAGGTCTGGCTCGCACGGACCGTGACCTCTATGCTGGCGTCCGCGTCGGTGGCGAAGTCCTCCCCAACGTCCTGCTGTACGCCAAGGGCGGCTACACCAATGCGCGTCTCGAAAGCGCCGTTGATTCCGACGACAATGTCAAGCTGGACGGCTACCGTCTGGGCGCAGGCGTCGAAACCACGGTTCAGGGCTTCATCGCTCGCGCCGAATATCGCTATTCGAGCTACGAGCGCGTTGCCGGTTCCAAGCCGGAGCGTCATCAGGCAGCTCTGATCCTGGGCTATCGCTTCTAATCAGAAGCCCAGCACTGAATAAGAAAGGGGCGTCCTGACGGACGTCCCTTTTTTTATGGCTGATCACTCATCGATCAAATCCAGATAGGCAATGACGTCATTGTCGGTGGACAGGAACAGGCCATCCTGAATATCCTGCGGCTGCTGCGCGGCGATGCGCAAGGCTTCATCCATCGACCCATAGAACAATGTTTCAACGCCGCCGCCCTCCTGAGAATCGCTCAGATGATATAGGCGGACAGTGGCCGAGCCGTAGGTGGTGCGCATTCCCCACTTTCGCGCGGACCCGCCGGGGATGCAAGCGATCCTCCGCTTCCCGCAAGCCTGACCCGAATGATCAGCCGCTGTTCAGCGGCGATCCGTCAGCTTGACACCACTGGCCAGGCGGTTGGCTCCAATCCGCACCGCGTCGTCGGTGAAATTGGCGACAAAGCTGCTGTTGCGCTGCAGACCGGGAACAAAGGAAGCGCTGTTATTCAGGATCGACAGACCGCTGCTGTCATTTTCCCGTCCTTCCGGGGCGACGGTGATGAACGCGCTGTGATTATCCTTGTCCTTGCCCTGCACCATTTCGTTGCGGCTGATTTCGCCACTGGCGCCATTGGACAGGTCAATCATATAGTTGGTCAAGCGACCGGCGCTGTCATCGAAGCTGTTGCCGGTGATGGTCACGCGGGCCGTGCGGGTCTTCAGATAATGCCCGCCATCGCCCTGATCGAACCGCGAACGAGTCACGGTCAGGCTGCCATAGCGACCGATATAGACGCCATGTGCGCAGTCCAGATCGCGGTCGCAGCGGCCCAGATGGCGGAAGGTCGAACGGTCGATGGTGACACTGCCCTGCGGCGCGTCGCCGCTCAATATGCCTTCTTCGCTGTTACGGAACATGCTGTTGGTGACGGTCAGGTTGCCGCTTTCCAGCCTGATACCCGCCCCGTTGCCATCGGGAACGCGCAGATTCTGAAAGACAATGCCATCGACGCTGGTCGATCGGCCGCGCAGGACCAGAGCTGCCTTACCCTCGCACGGCATGCCGTCCAGTATGACGGTTCCGGGCGTGCGCGCGCGAAAGGAAACCTCCCCAGCGTCCTGCACGGCGCACTGGGCATAGGTGCCGGGCGCGATCAGCACGGTCCCCCGCCCTCCACCAATCGCCGCGACCGCATCCTTCAGCGAGGCATAGCCCTGACCGCTTTCCTCCACGGTAAACGGGGTCGGTCGGCCTTGCGCCAGAGCGGTAGCACCGACGGCGGCGAAGACGAGCAGGGTCGTGGACAATATACGCATGGCAGGCGGCATAGGCGCGCATATCGACCGGGCCAATGCGAACTCGTGGTTAACAAAATGCTGTTCCGGGATGGGACAAGTTCGAGGGCCGTTATGAAAGAAGCGATGCGACAGATAAGCGCGCGGCATTGGGTTGGCGGCGACGCGCAGCCGGGTTACTCCTGATGCTCGCCATGACCATGCCTGCTTCCCCAGCCCGTCCGATCCTGACCTGCCTGATGGCGGGCGCTATGGCGTTGGGCGCAGTGATGCTGGGGTCATGCTCGCAAAAGGCGAGCGGGCCTGTGATCGTCAGCGTCATCGGCGCGCGAACGGAACTGGCCAAGCCACTGGATCATTTGCCCGCACCGGCGGCGAAACTGATGCTGGAATCGACGGCGCAGGGACTGGTGGCTTTCGACGCGAGCGGCGACATATTGCCCGCGCTGGCGCAGCGCTGGATCGTTGAGGATGACGGTCGCAGCTATATCTTCCGCCTGCGCCGCGCGGTCTGGCCGGATGGCGACAAGGTGACCGCCAGCGAGGTGGCACGATTGCTGAGCGCGCGCATCGATACGCTGCGACGGCTGGACCCCGAAGGACCGCTGGATGTGGTGGAGGCGGTGGTCCCAATGACCGGCGAGGTGATCGAGATCCGCTTGACCGCGCCGCGCCCTTATTTGCTACAGATGCTGGCCCAGCCGCAAATGGCCATCCTGTCACGGGAAGGCGGAACCGGACCATATGCCGCGACATCCTGGGGCAAGGCGCTGTTGCTGAAGCCGGTCGATCCGACATCCGATGACGAAGAGGAGGAAGGGGCGCCCGCCCCCTGGCGAACCCGCATAGTGCGGGCGGAACGGGCGGAAATGGCCATCATCCGCTTTCGTGAGAATATGACGGCTATGGTGCTGGGCGGACGATTCGCCGACCTTCCGTTGCTGCTACCCGCCGGCGTCGACAAGGACGCCGTTCGAATCGATCCAGTCCAGGGGTTGCTGGGGTTGGCGGTAACTGGAAAGGGCAAACTGCTCGACGATGACGATGTAAGGCAGGCGATCAACATGACGATCGATCGCAGCCAGTTGCCCAACCTGTTTCCGCTGGGCGGGTGGGCCGTCACCGAACAGATTGTTCCAGCGCAGATGGACCTTCCCGCGCCGCCTGCCCGTCCGGCCTGGGCGCAACTGTCGCTGGAGGACAGGCGGGCGCAGGGGCGGGCCGCGGTAGCACGATGGCGCAGTGAAAATGGCGACCCACCTATGCTCAAGGTCGCCCTGCCAAAGGGACCCGGCGCAACGACGCTATTCGCGCTGATCCGCCATAACCTTGGGCTGATTGGGCTGGGTGCCGAACGAGTGGGCCTGAAGGATGACGCCGACCTGCGGCTGGTGGATGAGGTAGCGGCTTATGATAGCGCCCTATGGTATCTTGGCCGGATCGGCTGCGCGCGGAAAGTGCATTGTTCTGCCCAAGCGGACGCACAGTTACAGGCGGCAGGCCTGGCGACCAGCGCCGCCGAACGCATGGCGCGGGTGGCGCAGGCCGAAGCGATGATGCAGGCGCATAATGGTTACATCGCATTGGGCGCGCCGGTGCGCTGGTCGCTGGTGACGCGGCGGCTCACCGGATTCATGCCGTCGCCCCGTGCCCGTCACCCATTGAACCACCTGTTCCCCAGCCCCAATTAAGGCGGCAGGAGGAACATTGATGTCATTATCGCAAGATCAGTTCGACCGCATGGTGCGCGACCTGCCCGGCTTTGGCCGCGACCCCGCGTCGATCCGGCGGAGGATCGAAGCGATGGAAGCCATGCTGGAAGGACTGTTCGTCATTCCCGGCACCAACCGGCGCGTAGGCCTGGACAGTCTGGTGGGCCTGATCCCGATCATCGGCGACTTTGCCACGGCGGCGATGGGCGGATGGATCATATGGGAAGCGCGGAACCTGGGCATGTCGAAATGGCAGCTGACGCGCATGGCCGCCAATGTCGGCGTCGATACGCTGGTGGGCGCGATCCCATTCGCCGGGGATATTTTCGATTTCCTCTACAAATCCAACACCAAAAACCTGCGGATCATCCTCAAACATCTGGACCGGCATCACCCATCGACTGCGACGATTGACGGATAGCGGTCGCTAATTTGCCGGAGCCGGGGCTTGGGATCAAGATCCAGCTTCAACGCCGGTCGGGGCGACGGTGCGGCGCGCCTTTTTGCCGGCAATATATTGGGTCCCGGCTGAATGCGCAGGCGCGCGCCGTCCGGTGCGCCGCGCTGACTACTGGGGCAACGGGCATAGTCCATCGCCCGATCCATGCAGAGCCTCACCTCGCTCAGCCAGCCGCCGCGCGCGGTCTTCACCCGGATCATGTGAGGCTTCAGCCCTTTATTGAGGCGGGCGAATTCCGCGGCCAACTGTCCTGCGGTCAGGCCTTGTCGGCGGGCCAACACCGTCATGTTCGGATAACGGACCGCCTCATGAAAGGCGCGCCCCAGATTGAAATAGAGTTCGGGCCGCGTCGTCATGCAGGTCCCATGCTTTGCCCACTCGTGCTGGAGCAACTGGACCGAAGGGGTCGTGCAAAGATTCTGACGGATGACCGCGCGCGGCAGTAGCTGGGCCGGGCGGCAATATTGCGGCCAGTCCCGCCCTGCGCCTTCGGGCCAAAGGCCGTGCAGCACGAAACCGAACTGACCATTGCGGCCACTGCACTGAAAGGCGCTGTCCGCTCCACCTGCTGTCGCGCAATATTGCGGCGACCAGCTGAGCGCGAGCGTATAACCGGCGGCGGGCAACATCCGGCGCGGCTCGCTGCGGGACGGCAATTCAGGCCGGGGGCGCGGCGGTTGACTGGGAACCGAGCAATAGGCCGCCTGCGCCAGCACCGGAACAGGGCTGCTCAGCATCAAAAGAGCCACCAGCCATTTGAGGTCTATCCCACGCAAATCCGATCGGCGCTCCTACAAAGGCAGGAGCCCAGCCCCCAATGTGGCGGGAATCCTGCACATCATGCTTGATGCCACCAGCAACTGCCTTCACGCAAAGGCGAAGTCCAGGCCGATGTCCGCAGCGGGCGCCGACTGGGTCAACCGACCGACGCTGATATAGGTGACGCCGGTTTCGGCCTTGGCTCGGATGGTCTGGAGCGTGACGCCACCTGACGCTTCAGTCGGCGCCCGACCCCCGACCAGCGCAACCGCGCCGCGCAGGGTGGGCGCGTCCATATTGTCCAGCAGCAAATGAGTGGCTCCGGCGGCAAGCGCAGGTTCGATCTGGTCGACGCGATCCACTTCTACGATGATGCTCTTGATGCCAGCGGCGGTGGCGCGGCGCACGGCTTCCTCGACGGAGCCTGCGACCGCAACATGATTGTCCTTGATCATCGCCGCATCCCATAGGCCCATGCGATGATTGGTCGCACCGCCCTGCCGCGTCGCATATTTTTCCAGCACGCGCAGGCCAGGTATGGTCTTGCGCGTATCGAGCAGGGTCGCACCCGTGCCCATGATCGCATCGACATAGGCGCGGGTCATTGTGGCGATGCCTGTCAGGTGCTGGACCGTATTGAGCGCGGACCGCTCCGCCGTCAGCATGGCGCGCGCCTTGCCCTGGATGCGCATGATGTCGGTGGCGGGAGCGACGCTTTCGCCGTCCTGTTTCAACAGCGTAATCTCCACATCCGGGTCAAGCGCGCGGAAGAAGGCTGCGGCGATGGGAAGTCCCGCCAGCGTCACCGCGTCGCGGCTGTCCATCACCCCCTCAAAAATCGCGTCAGCCGGGATCACCGCCTCACTGGTGACATCGCGACCATCGGGGCCAAGGTCTTCGGCAAGCGTTGAGGCGATGAAGGCGTCAAGGTCGAAGCCAGGCAAGGTAAAGGTCATGGGTCCCTCGGCATCCATATTGAACATCCGCTCGCCCTGAGCCTGTCGAAGGGTCCTGCTTCTTTACGAAGGAAGGAACTTCGAAAGCTCAGCCCGAACGTCTTTAGCTGTAGCTCAAGGCGGATCAGCGATTGCCCACGTCGCCCTTGCCCACCGTACCGCTCGCCATCTCCAGCATCCGGTCGAGGCTCTTCTTCGCGGCAAGGCGCAGCCCTTCCTCCATCTCGATGCGCGGCTGCAGATCGCGGAGCGACAAATACAGCTTTTCCATCGTATTGAGCGCCATATAGGGGCAGATGTTGCAGTTGCAGTTGCCGTCCGCTCCGGGCGCGCCGATGAAATTCTTGTCCGGCACCGACTTGCGCATCTGGTGAATGATGTGCGGCTCGGTCGCGACGATCAATGTGTCGCCAGGCATCGTCCTGGCATATTGCAGGATGCCGCTGGTCGACCCGACATAGTCGGCATGATCGACGATATAGGGCGGGCATTCAGGATGCGCGGCGATGGGCGCGTCGGGATGCTGGGCCTTCAGCTTCAGCAACTCCGTCTCGCTGAACGCCTCATGCACGATGCAGACGCCAGGCCATAGCAGCATGTCGCGGTTGAACTTGCGCTTCAGATAGCCGCCCAGATGCTTGTCGGGACCAAAGATGATCTTTTGGTCGCGCGGGATCTGGCTCAGGATCATTTCCGCCGAAGAGCTGGTGACGATGATATCGGACAGCGCCTTCACCTCCGCCGAACAGTTGATGTAGCTGAGCGCAATATGATCGGGATGCGCCTCACGGAACGCCTTGAACTGGGCTGGAGGACAGCTATCCTCCAGCGAGCAGCCTGCGTCCATGTCGGGCAGCACAACGATCTTTTCCGGGCTCAATATCTTCGCGGTCTCGGCCATGAACCGCACGCCGCAGAAAGCGATGACCTCCGCATCGGTCTCCGCCGCCTTGCGCGATAGCTCAAGGGAGTCGCCCACGAAATCCGACAAATCCTGAATTTCCGGCTTCTGGTAATAATGGCCAAGGATGACGGCGTTGCGTTCCTTGCGCAGCCGGTCGATTTCCGCGCGCAGGTCGGTTCCCTGTGGGATTCCAGTGATGGCGTTCATGTCCCTAACTCCTCACGGGCCTTGTCGAGCGCGGACCTAGCGGTCGGCGCGGCGGTTGGCCAGTACCTCATTGATCGGGGTCGTTACGTCCCATTGTTCACGATTGTCACCCGCCCGCTCCGCCGGGAAGGTGACGATCACCCGCGCACCACCCTGCCCGGCCGCTTCCAGGGGCGCCGTCATCAACTTGGCCAGCGCCGCACGACCGAACTCACGGGCGCGGGCCATGCGGGCGGGCGATCGGGCTTCCTGCTCGGCGCGGCGCTGCGCATGCGCGGATACGCTGCGGCTCAGTTCCTCTCCCGCCTGACGCGTGACGAACAGGCCATTGGTGCGCACAAGTGTCCGCCCGGCCTCATCGACATTGGGCTTTGCGGCCTTCACGTCCGGTGCGTTGACGATCAGCGTGCGGCTATCGGCATTCCATTCCAGGTCGTCCGCGCCAATGCGGCTGACATCGATGAAATAGTCCACCGAAAACGGCATCTTGACGACTTGATCCGACTTCAGGACGCCAAAGCCGCGTACGTCCTGCGCAGTGCTCTGGATCGTGCCCGACATTTCCGAAACCTTCAGGCTGGACGCCCCCGCGAAGCGTTCGGCGACGACCTTTGTGACGGCGGACCCGTCATCCTCGACGCTGACCACATAGTCGCGATCATAATGACGCCAGCCAACCAGCATTGCGCCGCCCACACTCATAATCAACAAGGCGGCAACCAAGGGTGTCCAGCCCCTTTTCAACGCAGCCGCCATCGCCCGTCCTCCGTCACCGCGGCGACGCCCCTGCCGTCCAGGTCAATTAGGTGGGCAAGGACCGACCTTCCCGCCGCCGGGTGAAGGCGCGGGTCGACCCCCTTGTACATTTCCGCCACCATGGCGGGAATTTCCGAAACACCGTTGCGCTCAAGAAAGCGTATGATCTGTCCTTCGCGCTGCTTGCGATGGCCCATCATCCCCCGCACCAAACGGCGGGGGTTGGGCACCGGCGCGCCATGAGCAGGATAATAGACCGCGTCGTCTCGATCCAGCAACCGCTGCATCGACCGCATATAATCCGCCATGTCGCCATCAGGCGGAGAGATGACGCTGGTCGACCAACCCATCACATGGTCGCCCGTGAAAAGGGCGTTTTCCTGCAACAGGGCAAAGCAAAGATGGTTGGACGTGTGGCCGGGGGTCGTGACAGCCTCCAGCGTCCAGTCTACGCCTGCCACCTGTTCCCCATCGGCCAGAATGCGATCGGGATCGTAGGATGGGTCGAATGCGGCGTCCGCGCGCGGACCGTCATCTTCCAGCATCAGGGGCGCGCAGCCGATGACCGGCGCTCCTGTCCGCAGCGATAGCGGTCGGGCAGCCGGGCTGTGGTCGCGATGGGTGTGGGTGCACAGGATCGCGCGGACGGGACGGTCACCAATGGCCGCCACCAGCGCCGCAAGATGATCCTCATCCTGCGGGCCAGGATCTATCACTGCCAGGTCTGCCGTGCCGACCAGATAGGTCTGCGTCCCCGTATAGGTAAAGTGTGACGGATTGGGCGCCAGGACGCGACCGATGCGCGGCGATATCTGCAGCAGCGTGCCGGTGGGCATGTCGGCCAGGTCATGAGCGGTTGCCATGTGCTCCATGTGCCCATCTGGCCGGGATTTTCAAGGCCCGGCGGTTCAGGGATTCCGTTTGGGCCAGCGCTGGCCTAAGCTGTCGGCCATGAGCGCGTCCAATGACCTGGTGGAAGCATGGCGGCAGCATCTGGCGCTGGACCGGCGGCGGTCAACGCATACGGTGCGCGCCTATATGGCGACGGCAGAACGGCTGATCGCTTTCCTGACGGAGCATCGCGGGGAAGCCGTGACGGCGGCGGGACTTGCCACGGTCGATCAGGCGGATCTGCGCGCATTCCTTTCGGTGCGGCGGATGGACGGGATCGGCAATGGATCGGCGGCGCGGGAATTGTCGGCGATCCGCGGGTTCCTGCAGTTCACCGGCGGCGATGATGCGCGGGTGCCGCTGCTGAAAGGACCAAAGGTGAAGCGCGGCCTACCCCGGCCCGTATCGCCCGATGAAGCCCTGGCTCTGGCGGGAGAGATCGCTGAAACAGCGCGCGAAGGATGGATCGGCGCGCGCGACTGGGCGGTCCTGCTGCTGCTTTATGGCGCTGGGCTGCGCATCGGCGAGGCAATGGGTTTGATGGGCGATGTGCTGCCGCTGGGCGACACGTTGCGCGTAACTGGCAAGCGCGGCAAGACGCGAATCGTGCCATTGCTGCCACAGGTGCGCGCCGCAATCGAAGCCTATGTGGCGGCTTGTCCTTATCCGATGGCGCGGGATGAAACGCTGTTCCGGGGCGCGCGCGGCGGGCCGCTGTCGGCGGCGATCATCCGGCGCGCGGTGCAGGGCGCGCGTGGGCGGCTGGGGCTATCAGACCGGACCACGCCCCATGCCCTGCGCCACAGCTTCGCAACGCATCTGCTGGGACGCGGAGCCGACTTGAGATCGCTGCAGGAATTGCTGGGGCACGCCAGCCTGTCGTCTACCCAGATTTACACGCAGGTGGATGCCGCGCACCTTCTGGATGTGTACAGGAACGCCCATCCACGGGCCTGACCCTTTCCGACGGACAGGAAAGTCAGCCGCGCGGCTTCCAGGTCGCCAGTCGCCACAGGTAAAGCCCAATTGCGCCCACCACGCAGGCGGTGGCGGCAGGCCCGACATATTTGTCGATCTCGCTGAAATTCTGGCCCAGAAAATATCCAGCATAGGCCAATATGATATTCCAGATCAGCGCGCCGCCCGCCGTCCAGGCCAGGAAGCGAGCATGGACGAAAATATGGTTAACAAGGAAGCCTTCGGTGTCTTGGGTTGGCATAGACGCGCTCACCGCGCCATAATGGTAAAACGATGAAGTATACGAGAAAGCTAATTTAATGGGTATCTATGATGAAGGCCGCCGAATTGTCGGAACGCTTTCCAGAGATCACGCAAAAGCCTTCTGGCACGAGATCACCAAGCGGCCATCAGGTGGATCACCCGTAGATAGGGAAGCGATTAAGTGCATCTTCGTCCATTACCCACAGTATTCTGCCGCCGAAATTGAAGAGGCAATTCGCTACGGCTTATTTGCCGATCGATAACGCTACCAATTCTATCCGCGCGGCTTCCATGTAATGAGTCGATACAAATAAAGGATCGCAATACCGACGAAACAGACTGTCGCTGCTGGCCCCAGATATTTGTCGATCTCCTCGTTGAATTGCTGACCGAGGAAATAACCCGCATATGCGAGAATGATGTTCCAGATGAGCGCGCCTGCTGCTGTGAAAGCAAGAAAGCGCCCGTGCGTATTGAGGATATGGAGGATTTTCCCTTTTACATCTGTTCGGGCTTGGAATTTGACATGGCCCATGCGGAACAGGCCCGCAGGCAGCGAGATCATGGTGCGAAATGCGGGCAGGAACCGGAACACGAACACGACGATCTGGCCATATTTGCCGAATATATGATCCAGCGCCTCAACGTCCCGCCACTCCAGCGTAGCCCAGCGACCATAACGGTCCACCAATGGCTTCAGCCGGGCGAAGCCCAATATGTGCCCGACCAGATACCAGAAATAATTGCCCACGGTTGTGCCCAGCGTGCCCGCGACGAGCAGCCATTCCATCGCCATGCGGCCCTGCCCGACCCGGATACCGCCTATGCCCATGATCAGTTCGGACGGGATCGGGGGGAAGACATTTTCCAGGATCATCAGGGCAAAAATGCCCCAATAGCCGCCTGCGTCGATGAGGTTCAGGACCCAGTCCGTCATGCGACAGGCCGCCCGGCATCGTTCCGGGCTCCTGCGAAGGCAGGAGCCCAGTTCGACCGGTGGGCCTGGGCTCCTGCCTTCGCAGGAGCACGCTGCGCCATTCTGATCAGGCAGCCACCCGAGCGGCCAGGCGCGCGTCGATGGCGTCCCAGATCATGCCGCCGGTATCGGTGCCGTTAAAGGCATCGATCGAAACGATCCCGGTGGGCGAAGTCACATTGATTTCAGTCAGCCATTCTCCACCGATAACGTCGATGCCGACGAACAACAGACCCCGGCGCTTCAATTCCGGCCCCATCGCGGCGCAGATTTCCAGCTCCCGGTCCGTAAGTTCCGTGCGGGCAGCCGACCCGCCAACAGCCAGATTCGAACGGATTTCGCCCGCGCCGGGAATGCGGTTGATCGCGCCCGCCACTTCGCCGTCGATCAGGACGATGCGCTTGTCGCCTTGCGCGACGCCGGGGATGAAGGCCTGAACCATGAACGGCTCGACCCATGAAGCGTTGAACAGTTCCACCAGAGCCGACAGGTTCGCGCCAGACTGCCCCACATGAAAGACAGCATTGCCCGCATTGCCATACAGCGGCTTGACGACGATCTCGCCATGTTCGGCCAGGAAGCTGCGCACTTCGGCCAGGTCGCGCGTGATCATCGTCGGCGGCATGAAGCGCGCATAGTCCAGCACGAACAGCTTTTCAGGGGCGTTACGGACGGATGCGGGATCGTTCACCACCAGCGTTTCTTCCTGCACCCGTTCCAGCAAATGGGTGGCAGTGATGTAGCTCAGGTCAAAGGGTGGGTCCTGACGCATCAGGACGACATCGACCTCACGGCCCAGGTCCAGCAGCTCAGGCTCGCCAAGGGCGAAATGGCCGCCCTCCACCTTCTGCACCTTCACGGGGCGCGCCATCGCCAGCACCCGCCCGTCGCGATAGGTGAGGTCGGGCGCGAGATAATGGTAGAGGCGATGCCCCCTCGCCTGCCCGGCCAGCATGATGTGAAAGGTGGAATCGCCCTTGATGTTGATCCCTTCCATCGGGTCCATCTGCACGGCGACGGTGAGAGGGTTGAGTTGGGTCATCTGCTTTTATGTCTCCGTTCGGGCTGAGCCTGTCGAAGCCCCTCCCTTTCTTGACGAGAAGTGAAGCCCTTCGACAAGCTCAGGGCGAACGGACGAGAGCGGCTCAGCTCCCATGCCAGACATTCGCCAGATGGCGTGGCGGACGCCCCGGCGCAAGAAGGATCACGTCGATCCGCATGTCATCGCCCGGCTGCGCCAGGTCGTGGAACAGGATTTCGGCGGCTGATGCGACGCGCGAAAGCCGACGTTCGTCGATGGCCAGGTCGAGGTCTGCGGCAGTGGCGCGCGCCTTCACCTCGACAAAGGCCAGCATCGCGCCCCGCCGGGCAACCAGGTCTACCTCCCCCGCCGGCGTGCGCAGGCGGCGGCCAACGATGCGCCAGCCCTTGAGCCGCAACCACCATCCGGCGATGCGCTCCGCCTGACGGCCCCGCCTTTCCGCCTGCTGCCGCTTCATCCCTTTAGTTCCAGGGCGCGGTCATACAGCGCGCGACGGTCAAGGCCGAGCTTCTTGGCGACCTCCCCCGCCGCCTTGGAAACGGGTAGCCGCTCCATCGCTTCGATCAGGGCGGCGTCGGCATCTTCGGCGCTGGCGGGCGGGGCTTCGCCGGGCGGGCCGACGATGACGACTATTTCTCCCTTGGGCGGGGCGTCGGCATAGCGGGCGGACAGTTCGGTGAGCGTGCCAGTACGGGTTTCTTCGAACGTCTTGCTGATTTCGCGGGACACGGCAGCGTCGCGGTCGCCCAGATGCTCCGCCATGGCGGCCAGGCTTTCCGACAGGCGCGGACCGCTTTCGTAGAAAACCAGCGTGGCGCGCAACGCGACGACTTCAGCCAGCGTATCGGCACGCGCCTTCTGCTTCACGGGCAAAAAGCCCATGAACAGAAATCGGTCGGTGGGAAGCCCTGACAGGGTCAGCGCAGCGATTGCGGCGCTGGGGCCAGGCAGCGTCGTGATGTTTCGCCCGGCGGCGCGGGCATCGCGGACGAGCTTGTAACCAGGGTCGGAGATCAGCGGCGTTCCGGCATCGGACAACAGGGCGACCGATTCGCTCGCCATCCGCTCGATCAGGCGGGCGCGTACGGCTTCGGCGCTATGGTCATGATAGGGGACCATCGGCCGGTCCGACCCGGCATGACGCAGCAATCGTGCGCTCACCCGTGTATCTTCCACGGCGATCACATCGGCGCGGCGCAGGACATCGGCCCCGCGCGGGCTAAGGTCTGCAAGGTTGCCGATCGGCCCCGCTACGATGTAAAGCCCTGGCTCAAGCCCAGAAGTTGAAGTTTCCATAAGGACGCCAGATGACAGAGACGGATACCCTCCGGCAAGCGGACATGTTCGCTGCAATGAAGCGCGGTGCGCGTATCCTGTTCGCCACCAGCGCATTGCTGGTCGCCGCTTGTCAGTCGATCGTCCCCCGCGGGCCCGGCCCGGTGCGCCCGACGGAGCCTGTTCCCAGCGGTCCCGACGTAACGCAGGGCCTGCCCACCGACACGCTGCGCCATCGCGTTGCGCTGCTGGTGCCGATGACCGGTCCCAATGCCGGCGTTGGTCAATCGATCGCCAACGCCACCACGCTGGCGCTGCTGGATACCAAGGCGGACAAGGTGCGCATCACCACCTATGACACCAGCATGGGGGCGGCGGCTGCGGCGAACAAGGCGCTGGCGGAAGGCAATCGCCTGATCCTGGGGCCTTTGCTGGCGGAGGATGCGCGAATCGTCGGGCCTATCGCGGCGCGGGCGAAAGTGCCGGTCATCAGCTTTTCCAATGATATCAGCGTCGCTGGGGACGGCGTTTACATCATGGGCTACAACCCCAACCAGTCGATTGATCGGGTAGTTGAATTCGCCAAAGCCAAGGGCCTGTCAAAATTCGCCGCACTGATCCCCAAGGGTGTCTACGGCGAACGGTCGGGCACATCCCTGCTCCGCGCGGTGGAGGCAGAAGGCGGAACCGTCGTGTCGATGCAGACATTCGACCGAACGCCTGCTTCAATGACGGCAGCGGTCAAGAAATTGCAGGCATCATCCAGTTATGACGCGCTGCTGATCGCCGACAGCGGCCGGGTCGCGATGCAACTGGCCCCGATCGTACGTAAAAATGGCGGAGCAACCGCGCGCCTGCTGGGCACCGAATTGTGGAATACGGACAGGGGCCTGGCCTCCACCCCGGCATTGCGTGGCGCATGGTTCGCCAGTGTTTCCGACGGGCTATATGGCCAGTTGGCAGGCAAATATCGCGCACGCTACGGCAGCGCGCCCTTCCGCCTGTCGGCATTGGGCTATGACGCCGTGCTGCTGACCGTGCGGATCGCGCGCGACTGGAAGCCGGGAACAACTTTCCCCGCCGCCAGGCTTCGCGATGCGGGCGGCTTTTCCGGGATCGACGGCGCTTTCCGTTTCGGTCGCAACGGCATCGCCGAACGCGCGCTGGAAGTGTCTGAGGTAAGCGCCGGAACTTACACTGTGGTAGCAGCCGCTCCGAAGGCTTTTGCGGAATAGCCTAGCTCTTTCCGTTCGCCCTGAGCCTGTCGAGGCCCATTTCTCGTTCTTGAAGAGAAGCGGAGCCCTTCGGCAGGCGATCAGCCTCTGATCCGCCCCGTAGGCAGGATCAGGGGCCATTCGCCATCCGGCTCAATACAGGCCGATATGCCGTAAACCTCGGCAAGGCTCTGTTCGGTCAGCACCGCCATCGGCTTGCCATCAGCGACCAACCGCCCCTTCTCCATCAGCAGCAGCCGGTCGCAATATCGTGCCGCCATGCCCAGATCATGCAGGACGGTCACCACCAGCGACCCTGCCCGCGCTTCGGCCTTGAGCAAGTCCATCACGTCCAGCTGATGTCCCGGATCAAGCGCCGCCAGCGGCTCGTCGGCGATCAGCGCAGGCGCGCCCACCGCCAACGCGCGGGCTAGCAGGACGCGCGCCCGCTCGCCCCCCGACAATTCAGTGGCGATCCGGCCCTTCAAATGCAGCACATCGGCGCGGGTGAGCGCGGCGTCGACAATCGCCTCATCCTGATCCGACAGCCGGGACAGCGGCCCCAGATGCGGCATCCGGCCCAGCGCAACCAACCGTTCGACCAGCAACGGCCAGTGCAGCGTCTGGCCCTGCGGCAGATAGGCGACACGGCGCGCTACATCCTTCCGGCTAAGGCTGGCGATGGGACTTCCATCGATAGCGACCGCACCGCTTTCCGCGCGGACAAGGCCCAGCAGGGCACGGATCAGCGTGGATTTGCCAGCGCCATTGGGACCGATGATGCCGACCAACTGCCCCGGCTCCAGCGCCGTGGTCACGCCCGTGACAGCGAGATGACGGCCAAGGCGCACGGACAGGCCTTCGGTACGGATGGTCACCATAGCCGCCGCTCCCGCATCAGATGAACCAGGAAGACCGGCACGCCGAGCAACGCGGTCAGGACGCCCAGCTTCAACTCGCTACTGGTGGGGATCATCCGCACGCCAATGTCCGCCAGCGTCAACAACGCCGCGCCGCCCAGCAACGAAGGCAGCAGGACGGCCGAGGGCGACCGATCCGTCAGCGGCCGGACGAGATGGGGCACGATCAGGCCGACGAAGCCGATCGCTCCCGACACGGCCACCGCTCCGCCCACCCCGATGGCGACGCCCAACATCATGCGCAGCCGCGCCTTGGCAAGGTCGACGCCCAGCGCCTGCGCGCCTTCCTCCCCCAAGGTCAGCGCGTCAAGGCTCCGCCCATCCGCGATCAACAATGCTCCGCCGATGACGACGCAGGGCAGCGCGATCCAGACATGGGCGTAGCTGCGGTTTTCCAGGCTGCCCATCAGCCAGCTCATGATCTCCATGGCGGCGAAGGGATTGGGCGAAAGGTTGAGCGACAGGCTGATCCCCGCCCCGGTCAATGTCGCAACGGCGATGCCCGCCAGAATCAGGGTCAGCGGACTTTCCGAAGGCCCCGCCAACAGGAACAGCGCGGCGATGGCGATCAGGCTGGTGCCGATGGCAAGGACCGGCAGGATCGCGGGATGAATCTGCGCCAACCCGAAATAAAGCGCACAGACCGCCCCCAACGCAGCGGCATTCGACGCGCCAAGGACGGAAGGTTCAGCAAGCGGATTGCGGAGATAACCTTGAAGCGCCGCCCCGGCGAGGCCCAGCATCGCGCCGACGATCAGGCCGAGCAGCATGCGCGGCATGCGCAGGTCGACAAGGATGGCGCGCGCGACCTCATCACCACCGCCAGTCAGCACGGCGAGGATGCGAGCGGGAGAGAGCGCAACCGCGCCCAGCGTCAGCGATCCCAACGCCGCAAGCAGTGTCAGCGCGATCAAAAGCGGCAGGAGCATCGGGTGGCGGCGCGCGCTCATGGCTTGCTTCTCTGCTGCTGCCCGGTAGAGCAGGTCACCTCCGTGCTCCTGCGAAGGCAGGAGCCCAGTCCAGACGGTCTTAACTGGGCTCCTGCCTTCGCAGGAGCACTGAACGTCCAGGAGGCGATTTGATGCGCAGAAAGATCATCGCGGCACTGCTGGCGTTCAGCCTGACCGCCGCCGCGCCCGCGCCCGCGCCGCCACGGCGGATCGTGTCGCTCAACACCTGTGCCGACCAATATGTGCTGGCGCTCGCCGATCCGGGGCAGATCGCCGCGCTCAGTCCCTATGGGCATGACCCGGAATTGTCGGCGGCGGTGGCCAAGGCGCGGCGCTTTCCTGTGCTGAAGCGCCCTGCCGAAGAAGTGCTGGCGTTGAGGCCTGACCTGGTGATCGGCTTTCCCGATGGTGCAGGCGGCGTGGTCGGCGCGCCGGATGGCAGATGGCGCAAGCTGGGGTTGGCGAGCGCCGACAGTTTCGCCGCCATCCGCACCCAAATCCGGCAGGTGGCCGCCATCGTGGGCCATCCCGCGCGCGGCGAGGCGCTGATCGCGGGCATGGAGCGCGACCTTGCCGCCCTGCCCCGGCCAAAGCGCGGCGGCGTGGCGGCCTATTATCAACGGCGCGGCTATATGACCGGCACCGGCACGCTGGTCGATGAACTGATGCGGCGGGCGGGATTGGTCAACCTCGCGGCGAAACTTGGCAAGCCCGCGCTGGCGCAAGTGCCGCTGGAACAGATGATCGCGGCCAGGCCCGACTATCTGATCGTGGAAGAAGGCAGCGAGGCGATCGTCGATCAGGGGACGGAGATGCTGCACCATCCCGTACTGCGATCCATCCCCCGCATCCGCGTACCGCAATCCTGGACGGTATGCGGCGGTCCCGCCTATGTGCAGGCCGCGCGCAGCATCGTGGCGCAGGCGGATGCTGCGCCGAAGCGCTGAGGGGCAAACACTCACGCCCGCCCCTCTTGCCATAGTTCAGAAGCGGACACGCACGCCGCCATAGGCCGACCGGCCGTAGGTGCCATAACCATAGGCGGTGGCGTATTCCTGATCGAACAGATTGTCGATGCGGCCATAGATTTCCAGATTGTCGGTGATCGGGAAAGACGCGCGAATGTCGGCGACTGCATAGCCGTCGATCTGGATCCGGTTGCGCGTGACTGGATCCAGGTCGACGCTATCGCTGACCATCGTCACGGTAGCGCCAGTCGAAAGGCCAAAGGACCAGACATAGTCGACCGATGTGCTGACGGCGTTGGCAGCACGGCGCAGCAGACGCTCGCCACGGGTCGCGCTGCCCGGCGAACGGTCCCGCGCATCGACATAGCTGTAGGCGGCGGTGAAGGTCAGCGCATCGACGGGCCGCAGCGTCAGCGTCGTTTCCACACCCTTGGCGCGGGTACGATCCAGATTGCCGTAAGTGAAAGTTGTATTGTCGTAATTCAGCTGGTCCCGCGTGTCGCGCCAGAAGCCAGTGACCGACAGCACCGCTCGGTCACTCCCCAGATTCTGGTCGATGCCGATGTCGTAGCTTTTCGAACGTTCCGGTTTCAGGTTCGGATTGCCGCTGAACGTGTCGTAAAGCTGATAGAGCGACGGCGCCTTGAACCCTTCGCCATAGCTCATGCGAAAATTGGTCGCGCCACCATTTGGGGTGTAGTTGGCGTTCGCGCCAAAAGTCGTGGCGCCGCCGAACTGGCTATGATCGTCCTGCCGCACGCCTGCGGTCATGGACAACCCTTCGACCGGCTTCACGATGGCCAGGGCATAAACGCTGTCGATGTTGGCGCGATGGCTTTCCCGCGAACCAAAACCGAAAAACTCATAATCAGGCCGTTCATGCTCATAGCCCAGCAGCAGCTTCACTTCATCGATGGGCTGATAGACGCTCTCATATTCAAAACGCAGGTTCGTACCCGAATAACCAAAGTCCGGGGCGTTGCCGCGCAGGAAATAATAGTCGCGGTCCTGCTGATACCAGGTCACGGCTGCCCTGTTGGTCAGCTTGCCATCGAACAGCGCGAAGTTAAGACCGGCATAGCCGATATATTGGCTGGACCTGGCAGCATCGGGGCTATCGGTCGGCGCGCCGAAGAAGCTGTCATAGTCAAGATCGCCGTGAATATAATAGCCGCGCAGGTCCAGGCTCACATCATCGGTAAAGGCGATCTTCAGCCGGGCATTGCCGGTGATATTTTCATAGCCATCCTTTTCCGAGCCGCCGAAATCGGGAGCAACGGCGGAAATGCCGTCGGTGCGGAAATAGGCAACACCCACGCCGCCCGACAGGATGCCGCTGGCGCCCGACACATCCGCCTTGGCATTCAGCGTATCGGCATAGCCATAGTCGACCGATGCCTTGCCGCCAAAGCCTTCGCCTGGAATGCCGGTCATGATGTTGACGACGCCGCCGATCGCCTGGCTGCCATAGGCGATGGAATTGGAACCGCGCAGCACTTCGATCCGCCGGATGTTGCCGACCAGCAGATTGCCGAAATCATATTGATCGCCAATGCCGCTGGGGTCGTTGACCTTCACACCGTCGATCAACACCAGGGTCTGCGTCGTTTCCGCGCCACGCAGCGACACGCTGGTGACATTGCCCAGGCTGCCCGTGCGATTGAAGCGAACACCCGGCGTTGTCATCAGCAGATCGACAACGCTGACATTCTGGCGCGTTTCGATCGTCTTTTCGTCGATCACCGTCACCGCCTGCCCGACTTCGTCGGTCGGCTGCGCAATGCCCAGCGCGGTGACGACGATTTCGTCAGCGTCTTCGGCAAGCGCTGGGGTGGCGGCGAGCAGCGCCAGCAGTGAAATTCCGGTCCTGATCATGTTCTTGTCTTCCCTGAGCGTCATGCGACATGAGCCCAGGGCCTCCGCATAAGCGGCCAGTGCGCGGAAAAGAGAGACGCCAGCCCCGTCACGCGCACCGATGCGGCCCTGCGCCGCTTCGTCGCTCAGACGGAAAACCGTGCCTGGGCCGATCCCTGGACCCAAGGCAAGAGCGACCATGCGCCGGCAGGTTTCCTGGCTCGCGGGTCGTCGCGGCGATGCACGGGCCTTCCCGGACTTTCACGCCCAGTGGCCGGTCGCCCTCGCCTCCCCCTTATTGAAGGTCGCGGGTTCCCCTGTGCATCGCGCTCGCCGCTTACAGTTGCAGGGGCAGCTGCGGATTTGGACGGATGAACCGTCCACACCGCATTCCCTTTCCAGCGCGATCTTCGTGAACAGTTGCCCACTCACGCCGCGCGCCATAGGGGAAGTTGAGGGTTCTGCCAAGGAGTGGATAATGCGATTGCTGGGCGCGGTGCTGGCCGGAGGGCGATCCAGCCGGTTTGGGAGCGACAAGGCCATGGCGCTGATGCCGGATGGGCGCATGCTGATCGACCATGCGGTGGCGGCGATTGCCCCCCATGTGGAGGCGGTGGTGGTCTGCGGACGGGCGGTCGAGGGGCTGACCAGCCTATCCGACCGGCCCGCGCCGGACATGGGGCCGCTGGGCGGGCTGAATGCGGCGCTGCATTATGCGCGGGACGAAGGCTATGACGCGGTGCTGACGACGGGGTGCGACATGCCGGTCTGTCCCAAGGCTCTGGTGGAGGCGCTGGCGGGAGAAGGCGCTGCGGTGTTGAAGGGGCAGCAACTTGCCGGTTTCTGGCCTGCCGGGCTTGCGGATGAACTGGACGCGCATCTGGCTGAGGAGAATAGCCGGTCGATATATGGCTGGCTGGAGCGGATCGGCGCGCGGATCGTGAAGCGGGCGGACATCGTCCTGCCGAATATCAATCGACCGCAGGATATTGCGGGATTGCCAAAGAACTAGCCACTCCGTGCTCCTGCGAAAGCAGGAGCCCAGTTCTAACGGCGCAAATGGGCTCCTGCCTTCGCAGGAACACCTAGTTACATCATCAGAACAGCAAACCCACGGGCTCCACCGGTCTGAACCTGCCGATACCCCTTACCTTCCTTCCAACTAAGGCAGGGGCATCGACAGGCTCAAGGCAAAGATGTGGAGGGCAAGTTCAAACCTGTAGGACGACGCTCGTGGCGGTCTCCACAGGCATGGCCGTGCCCGCCACCGCTTCACCAATCAGAAGCAGAGTCGGATCTTCATCGCTGATCGTGGCCACCAGGAAGGCAAGCGCCGACAGCTTGCCCCGGATCAGGCGTTCGGTGGGCAGCGATACATTGACCGCCACCATCACCGGCGTTTCGGGATCGCGCCCGGCGCCGATCAATTGGCGGCTGATCTCGCCAGCAGCGGCGCGGCCCATATAGATGCCGAGCGTGCCGCCGGGACGGGCGAGCGTTTCCCAGTCGAGCTTTAGCGGCTCACCAGCTTTCAGATGCGCGGTCACCAGTGTCAGGCCGCGCGCCTTCCCGCGCAGGGTGAGCGAAGCGTTGCCGCTTGCCGCCGCCGCGCTGGCGGTGGTGATGCCGGGGCAGATGTGGAACCGGATGCCGTCTGCGGCCAGATGCTCCATCTCCTCGGACGAGCGGCCGAAAACCGATGGATCGCCACCTTTCAGGCGAACGACGCGCTTGCCTGCCTTTGCGGCGGCGAGGAGGAGGTCATTGATGCTTTCCTGCGCCTTGCTGTGGCGGCCGGAACGCTTGCCGACGCTGACCCGCTCGACACCAGCCGGGATCAAGTCGAGGACGCCGGGGCCGACCAGCGCATCATAAAAGACGATCTCGGCCGCAGCGATCAGCTTTTCGGCCTTCCGGGTGAGCAGGTCCGGGTCGCCCGGCCCTGCGCCGACCAGCCAGACTTCACCAGGGGCGATCAACTCATTCGGCTGCATGGAGCGTCTCCTGCGGGATTTGGGCGAGGATGTTGGCGAGCGCGGGGCGGCAGGACCCGCAATTGGTGCCAGCGCCGATCGCCTTACCGATGGCGGGCACGTCGACCAGGCTCTGGTCGCGGATGGCGGCGACGATCTGGTTGAGGCCGATGTCGAAGCAGACGCAGATGGTCGGCCCCTTGTCGGGCTGGCTGCCGGGGCCGCGCGCCGCGAGAACGGACGCCCCCACCTCTTCGGCTTCAAGCTGGCCGATAAGCCAGTCGCGCGAGGGGAGCAGGCCGGTGCGGGTGACGAAGAGGACGCCTGCCAGCTTGCCCTCCTTGATGATCGCGACGCGGCGGGTGCCGCGCGACATGTCGACGGCTTCGACACGGTCGCCTTTGGGCAGGCAGGCTTCGAGGCGGGCGGGATCGCCATTGCCCGCGACTTCGTAGAGCGCGCCGCCCGGCACGGTGACCTTTGTCGCCCACAGGCAGGGAACCTTGGCGGGCTGCTCACCGCGCAGGATGAGGAAGCCCTTCCACTCGGTCGCGACCTTCTCGATGCTGGCGGGCGTCGATTTGAAGCCCGGCTGACCGGAATGGGGATCGACGAGCGGACGGGGCAGCAGGCCGGTGCGGCCGCCGGTCGAGACCTGATCGGTCCAGTGGATCGGGGTGAAAATTTCGCCGACCCGCTGGCCTTCGTTCAGGCTCACGCGGAAGATGCTGTTGCCCTGCGCGGTCTGGACGCGCGCCAGATCGCCGTCGCAAATGCCAAGCTCCTCGGCATCCTGCGGGTGGATATCGACCAGCGGCTCCTCGCGATGACGGGCGAGCTTCGCCGAAAGGCCGGTGCGCGTCATCGTGTGCCATTGGTCGCGATAACGGCCGGTGTTGAGCGTCATCGGCCACTGTTGGAGCGGCTGCTGAAGATCCATCTGCTTTGTCAGCACCAGCCGCGCCTTGCCATCAGGGGTGGAGAAGCGACCATCCGCGAAGGGCTTGTCGCCGCCCCAGCGGAAGGGTTCCATCGCCTCATAGGCGTCATTCCCGATGGTCGCCTGCGCGCGCAGGTTGAGGAGCCGCGCGCCGTCATTCTGATAAGCGGTCAGGCGGGCATGTTCGCGCCAGATGTCGGCGGGCCGGTCATAGGCGAAGGCGTTGCGCCAGCCCATGCGGCGGGCGACTTCCTTGACGATCCACCAGTCGGGCTTCGCCTCACCGGGCAGCGCCAGAAACGGACGCTGGCGGCTGACGGTGCGGTCGCTATTGGTGACGGTGCCGTCCTTCTCGCCCCATCCGGCGGCGGGCAGGCGGACATCGGCATGGACGCTGGTGTCGGTGTCGGCGATGATGTCCGACACGACGAGGAAGGGAACGGCCTCCAGTGCCTCGCGGACGCGGTTGGCGTCGGGCAGCGAGACGGCAGGGTTGGTCGCCATCACCCAGAGCGCCTTGATCCGGCCTTCGTTGATGGCGCGGAACAGGTCCACGGCTTTCAGGCCCGGCTTGGTCGCCATGGTGGGCGCGGCCCAGAAGCGGCCGACCCGCTCCACATTTTCAGGCGCAAAGTCCATATGTGCCGCCAGCGTCGAGGCAAGGCCGCCGACTTCGCGGCCGCCCATCGCGTTGGGCTGCCCGGTGATGGAGAAAGGCGCAGCGCCCGGCTTGCCGATGCGGCCGGTAGCGAGGTGGACGTTGATGATCGCGTTGACCTGATCGGTGCCGCGGATCGACTGGTTGATGCCCTGGCTGAACAAAGTGACGGCGCGCGGGGTCGCGGCGAACAGCTTGTAGAATTGTTCCAGCAGCGTGGGCGCGATGTCGCAGGTCTTTGCCGTGGTCCAGAGATCATGGCCGGTGCGGATATGCTCCCAAAAACCTTCGGGGGCATTGAGATGGTCGGCGATGAACGCGGGGTCGGTGACGCCTTCCTGATCGCACCATGCCAGCAGGCCGTTCATCAGGGCAACGTCGGTGCCGGGCTTCACCGGCAAGTGCAGGTCCGCGCCTTCGCAGGTTTCGGTGCGGCGCGGGTCAATAACGACCAGCTTGGTGCCGCGCGCCGCGCGGGCGGCCTGAATGCGCTGATAGACGATCGGGTGACACCATGCGGTGTTGGAGCCGATAAGGACGATCAGGTCCGCTTCGTCCAGATCGTCATAGCTGGCGGGCACGATGTCCTCGCCAAAGGCCCGGTTATGCCCGGCGACCGCGCTCGACATGCAGAGGCGACTGTTGGTGTCGATGTTCGCCGTGCCGATGAAGCCCTTCATCAGCTTGTTGGCGACATAATAATCTTCGGTCAGCAACTGGCCCGAGACATAGAATGCCACGCTGTCGGGGCCGTAGCGATCGACGGTATCGCGGAACTTCTTCGCGACGAGGTCCAGCGACTTGTCCCAGCTGGCGCGCTTGTTGCCGATCATGGGGTGCAGCAGGCGGCCGGTCAGCCCGACGGTCTCGCCCAGATGCGTGCCCTTGGAGCAGAGGCGGCCACCGTTCGCCGGGTGCTGCTCATCGCCCTTGATCGTGACCGACCGGGGTCCGGTCGGCGTGGCCGAGATGCCGCAACCGACGCCGCAATAGGCGCAAGTGGTGCGGATGGCCTCTGTCATGTGATGCCCTTCTCTTTAAGAAGTGCTCCTGCGAAAGCAGGAGTCCAGTCCTGCCGTTCGAACTGGGTTCCTGCCTTCGCAGGAACACGATCCGTCTCGCACAGGACATGCTCTGAATGGAATTGGGTGGAGGCGCTTGCCGCAAGGGATGGCCAACAAGACACCCCCACCCGGGTCCCCGCCTTTATGGCTGGGGACCGGAAGCTCAAGCTGCTGCCTTCATCGCCGCCGGGCGGGCGATCAGGATGCGACCGCCCTCCTCTTTCACGGCGATGGTCGGCGTGCAGCCTTCGTCATTGCCCTGTGCCTCGCCCGTTTTCAGGGCGATGTTCCAGTTGTGCAGCGGGCAGGCGACGCTGTGGCCATGGACGATCCCCTGGCTCAGCGGCCCCTTCTTGTGCGGGCATTCGTTGACCAGCGCGAAGACCTTGTCGTCGCTGGTGCGGAACACGGCGATTTCCTTTTCGCCCGTGATCTGAACGGTGCGAGCGCCACGCTGGGGAATGTCGGCCAGCGTTCCGATGTCGATCCAATCGGTCATGGGTGTCACTCCGCAGCGATGGCAATGGGTTCAAGATGCTGGTGCAATTCGCTTTCCGCACCGGCTGCGCGCTGCGCCCAGGGATCTTCCTGGCTGAAGCTCTGCGAATAGAGGAAGCGTGCGCGCAGAGCCTCGCGGCCTGCGTCATCCTCGACAATGCGCTGCTTCACATAGTCTACCCCGACGCGCTCGATCCAGGGCGCGGTGCGCTCCAGATAGCGTGCTTCCTCGCGGTAGAGCTGGGTGAAGGCGGCGCAATAATCGAGCGCTTCCTGCTCGGTCGAAACCTTGCACAGGAAATCGGTGGCGCGGACATGGATGCCGCCATTGCCGCCGACATGCAGTTCATAGCCCGAGTCCACGCAGACCACGCCAAAGTCCTTGATCGTCGCCTCCGCGCAGTTGCGGGGGCAGCCGGATACGGCGATCTTGAACTTGTGGGGCATCCACGACCCCCAGGTCATCCGCTCCGTCTTGACGCCAAGGCCGGTCGAATCCTGCGTGCCGAAGCGACACCATTCGGACCCGACGCAGGTCTTCACCGTGCGCAGCGACTTGCCATAGGCGTGACCCGACACCATGCCAGCGGCGTTGAGATCGGCCCAGACGGCGGGCAGGTCTTCCTTCTTGATGCCGAAAATGTCGAGACGCTGGCCACCGGTGACCTTCACCATCGGGGCGTCATATTTCTCGACCACATCCGCGATGGCGCGCAGTTCCTTGGGGTTGGTCAGGCCACCCCACATGCGCGGTACGACCGAGTAGGTGCCGTCCTTCTGGATGTTCGCGTGCATCCGTTCGTTGACGAAGCGGCTCTGCTGGTCATCGACATATTCACCCGGCAGCGCGCAGAGCAGATAGTAATTGAGCGCAGGGCGGCAGGAGGAACAGCCATCCGGGGTCGACCAGTGCAGCTTCTGCATGACTTCGGGGATCGAGCGCATATTCTGCGCGACGATCTCGCGGCGAACATCGTCATGGCCGAAGCTGGTGCATTTGCACATCGTCTTGGGACCCGACTGAACATCATCGCCCAGCACCACTGCCAGCAGGTTCTCGACCAGACCGGTGCAGCTGCCGCAGCTGGCCGAAGCCTTGCAGGTGGCGCGCACCGCATCGAGGCTGCATGCGCCCTTTTCGATGCAGGAAACGACCTGGCCCTTGCTGACGCCGTTGCAGCCGCAAATCTCGGCATCGTCCGAGAGCGCCGCAACGGCCGCCTTAGGGTCCAGCGCGCCTCCTCCAGAGGCGAAGGCCTGACCGAAGATCAGCAGGTCGCGGATTTCGCCGACATCTTCCTCGCGCTTCAGCAGGTCGAAATACCAGCCGCCATCCGCCGTGTCGCCGTAGAGGACCGCGCCGATGACCTTGTCGTCCTTGACCACGACGCGCTTGTAAACGCCGCGTGACGCATCGCGCAGGACGATGTCCTCGCAACCTTCACCGCCGGAGAAATCACCGGCGGAGAAGACGTCCAGACCGGCGACCTTGAGCTTGGTCGAGGTGACCGATCCCTTGTAGCCCGTATGCTGATCAGTGAGGCCGTCCGCGAGGCTGCGGCACATGTCCCACAGCGGCGCGACGAGGCCATAGACATTGCCGTCATGCTCGACGCATTCGCCGACCGCCAGCACATCAGGGTCGCTGGTGACCATATGATCATCGACCTTGATGCCGCGATTGACTTCGAGGCCAGCTTCGCGCGCCAGAGCAGTCGAAGGGCGGATGCCCACGGCCATGACGACCAGGCTCGCCGGAATTTCGGTGCCGTCCTTCAGGCGGACGCCCTCCACCTTGCCTTCGCCATAGATGGATTCGGTGTTGGCGCCGGTCAGGATGGTCTGGCCGCGCCCTTCCAGCGCGGACTTCAGCAGCCAGCCCGCCGCTTCGTCGAGCTGACGCTCCATCAGCGTGTCCATAAGGTGGATCACGGTCACCTTCATGCCGCGCAGGGTCAGGCCGTGCGCTGCTTCCAAGCCGAGCAGACCACCGCCGATGACCACTGCCGCGCCGCCCTGATCGGCGGCCGCCAGCATGGTGTCGACATCCTTCATGTCGCGGAAGCTGATGACGCCAGGCAGGTCCTTGCCCGGAACCGGGATGATGAACGGATCGGAACCCGTTGCAATCAGCAGCTTGTCATAGCCAACAGTGCGACCCGACTGGCTCGTGACGGTCTTGGCGGTGCGGTCTATGGCCGTCACCGGATCACCCGCGATCAGTTCGATCTGATTGTCGTCATACCATTCGCGGCTGTTGATGATGATGTCATCGAAGCTCTTCTCCCCGGCCAGAACCGGCGAGAGCATGATGCGATTATAGTTCACATAGGGCTCTGCGCCGAAGATGCTGACGCGATAACGCCCAGCATCCCGCGCCAGCAGTTCCTCAACCGCACGGCAACCGGCCATGCCGTTGCCAACAACCACCAGATGTTCGCGAACATCCTCCGACGGCACGAAGATTTGCTCTTCGTTGGCCGTCTCCGGTCCGGTGTTGTTCTGAAAATCCATCCCTTGACTCCAGACAATAAAAAAGCCGCCATCCGGACCCCTGGCTTTAAACCAGGAGTCTGGATGGCGGCTTTGCCATCATTCACGCCTTGACGATCCATCCGTGGATCACCGCAGCTATGTCGTTAGAGGACAACCTTGTCCTTCGCAGTGCAGCATAAATGAATCGCGATGCGGGTCAAGCGATTCCTTGGGAGAAGTTCCTGGCCCAAAAGCTCACCGGGCTCCTGCGCAGGCAGGAGCCCAGTCCTGCCGTCAAAACTAGGCTCCTGCCTACGCAGGAGCACCGAACAAATGAAGACGGCGGCTCCCCTTTCGAGTGCCGCCGCCTCCCTCTCCTACTCCGCGATGATCAGATGCGCGCGCCGCTGCTCCAGGTTGCGCGCCAGCGGGCGCGCACCAGCGAGATACCGAAAAATGCGACCACGGACAGGCCCGCGAAGATCAGGAAACCGGGTGCAAAGCTGCCGGTAAACTGCTTGGCGATACCCAGCGACGAAGCCAGGTAGAAGCCGCCAATGCCGCCTGCCATGCCGACCAGGCCGGTCATGACGCCGATTTCTTCCTGGAAACGCTGCGGCACCAGCTGGAACACCGAACCGTTGCCAGCACCCAGCGCCAGCATCGCGGCGACGAAAAAGCCCAAAGCCGCCACCAGGGTCGATGCATAGGCAACAGCGGCCAGCGCCAGCGCTGCGGCGATATAGACGATCATCAGCGCCTTGACGCCACCGATCTTGTCCGCCAGCGCGCCGCCCATCGGACGAACCAACGAACCGGCGAATACGCAGCCCGCAGTGCAGTAACCCGCCATGATCGGGGTCAGGCCGAACTGGTCGGTGAAGTAGATGGGCAGCGACGCGGCGAGGCCGACGAAACCGCCGAAGGTCACCGAATAAAAGCCCATCAGCCACCAGGCGTCAGCGGTCTTCAGCGGGCGGAAATAGTCCACCAGCTTCTTGGGCGCAGGCGCGTTCGGGGCGTTCTTCGCCATGAACATGTAAAGTATGAAGACGATGGTCAGCGGAATGCAGGCAAGTCCCAGCACCGCGTTCCAGCCGAACAGCTTGGCCAGCACCGGCGCGAACAGCGCAGCGAACACAGTGCCCGAATTGCCCATACCGGCTAGACCCATCGCTTTGCCCTGATGTTCTGGCGGATACCAACGGCTGGCGAGCGGCAGGGCGATGGCGAAGCTTGCACCGGCAAAGCCCAGGATCACGCCCAGCGCCAATGTGCCGCCAAAGCTGCTGACGCCCATGACCCAGGCGGCGAAGAGGCCGACGATCACGATCACCTGGCTGATCGCCCCGGCCTGCTTGCAACCGATACGGTCGACCAGCAGCCCGTTGACGACACGCAGCAGCGCGCCTGCCAGCGTCGGCACAGCCACCATCAACCCCTTTTCAGCGGGCGTCAGGCCCAGCGTCTTGGAAATGGAGGGGGCAAGCGGCCCAAGCAGCACCCACACCATGAAGGCGAGGTCGAAATAGAGGAAAGCAGCGATCAAGGTCGGCGTATGACCGGCCTTCCAGAAGCTGGTTGGCCCGGCTTCCCCCTCAGCGCCTTTGCGCTCCCAATAAGCAGTTGCCATGATGCAAGTCCTTCAATCTGTATGAAATGGACACAAAAAAAGCCGCTCTCCGAACGCTCGTTGTTGACGAGGTCCGGCCAGCGGCTTTGCTGCAAATTATGCTTGGGGAGAGCGCGACCCCATCCTTGGGCGTGCTCATCCATATACGCGCTTCGTCGCGCGACCTTTGTCTTATCTAATGATTCGTTTCATGTTGCAAGGCACAATTTTTCGCAGATTTAGAAACTTCCCAGGAAATCCTCGATCCGTTCAGGATCGAACACCCGCCCGTCAAAGAATCGGTCCGGCCCTAGGGTCAATTCCCCCCGCTTCGACCCCACCGCCAGTGGCGAAGCGACGGCCCCTTCCACCTTCATGCTCGCGCCGGGAATCGGCACATTGCTTTCGGCCAGCGCACGGCGGAAAATATCGGGACGGAACACTGACCCCGCCTTGGCGGCATTTTCGGGCGTATGCTCCACCATCTTCCACCGGACCAACTGGGAATAGAGCCACAGCGCCTGGCTGCGCCATGGAAAGGGCGTGGCTTCGCGGGAAAACAGCATGAAATCCGGCATGTCGACCGGCGGCATGTCCGCCCGCGCGGTGATGCGTCCCGACAGCGCACGCTGGATGAGGTCGGCTGGCTGGTCAACGAAATGCGGCTGCGACAGCAGATGGGCCAGCGCCTCATGGTTCGCCGGATCATCGCACCAAGCGGCGGATCGCACCAACGCGCGGATCAACGCATCCACCGCCTGCGGATTTTCCTCCAGCCACGGCGTGCGGAACGCCAATATCTTTTCGACACCCCGCCGCCAGATACGCTCGCCAATCGCGACCGCTTCGGCAAGGCCTGCATCGACCGCCGCGCTGCCCCACGGTTCGCCAGCGATGAAGCCGTCAATCTCACCAGCGCGCATCGCCTCAACCGTCAGCGACGGCGGCACCACGCGCAGCAACACATCGCGGTCGGGGTCAACCCCCGCACTCGCCAGCCAATAGCGCAGCATGATCGCGTGACTGGAAAAACGGTGGACGACGCCGATCACCGGCTTGCGCTTCCACAGCCCGATGGCGGCGGCAAAGTCGTGCGCCGTGCCCAAAGGATCGTTCAGCCGGGCCAGCACATCAGGCTCCAGCGCCTGCGCGAACTCCCGCGCCATCACCAGCATATTGCCGTTGACGTTGAGCTTATAGGGCGCGGCAAGCGGCGCTGGCTGCTGGCTCAGCCCCAGCGTCACCGCGATGGCGAGCGGGGCCAGCATATGCGCGGCCTGCACCTGGCCAAAGATCAACCGGTCGCGCAAAGTCGCCCAGCTGACCGTGCGGACGAGGTCGAGGGCGATCCCCTCCTCCTCGGCGAAGCCTTTTTCCCGCGCCACCGCCAGCACGGCGGAATCGGTCAGCGGCAGATAGGCGATGCGCAGCGATGTCGTCATAACCCCCCTCCCAACAGGTCGCTGGCTGTAATCAGGGCCTGGGCGACGTCCACGATCTTCTTCCCCTGGTTCATCGCGCCCGACCGCAGCAGCGCATAGGCTTCCGGCTCACTGATGCCCCGCTGGCTCATCAGGATGGATTTGGCGCGATCCACGATCTTGCGGTCGGAAAGCTGGGTCCGCGCCTCATCCAGTTCGGTTTGCAACCGGGCGAAGGCATTGAATCGGCGGACGGCCAGTTCCAGCACCGGCTTCACCCGTTCCTTGCGCAGGCCATCCACCACATAGGCGGAAACGCCCGCATCGATGGCGGCGCCGATCATCGAATCGTCCGACTGGTCGACGAACATGGCAATCGGCGTGGCCAGCGCGCGGCTGACCGTCAGCATTTCCTCCAGCGTATCGCGGCTGGGGCTGCCCAGGTCCATCAGGACCACATCGGGCGCCATACGCTCCAGGCGCGCGACGAAGCCCCCGCGCGGCGGAATGATATGAATATCGTCATAGCCCGCCTCGCGAAGTCCTTCTTCCAGAACCGTCGCGCGCAGGCCGCTGTCATCGATGATGACGATTCGCATGGACCCATAGCCTTTTCGCCATTCAATGACGGCGATGCTGCGCCGCGTCAATCAGCGCCCGATTGCATCCATTTGTCAATGCACGGCGGCGGGATCGACCTTGCCCGTTGGCCGGGGGCCAAGCCAGATGAGCGCGGCGGCCAGGAAAAGAAATATCGCAGCGATGAAAAACACATGGTCCATGGCGATGACCGTCGCTTGCTGATCGACCAGGTTGGACAATATCTGACGGCTTTGTTCCGGCGAAAATCCGGCGCCGGTCAGGGGGGCTGTTGCGTCGGAGCCTAGCGTAGACACTATTTCGTTGCGCGACGTGCGCTGGCCATCGCCCCAGCCGGTCAGCACCACCGACGTGGTGATGGCGACGGCAATAGTGCGCAGAAAGCTCTGCATTCCCGCAGCGGACGCGGTTTCTTCCGGCAGCACGGCCCCCAGCGTCAGGGTGGTGAGCGGAATCATGAAGAAGGGCATGGCGAACCCCTGGACGATCTGCGGCAGAGACAATCCCCAGAAATCCTCCGTGCCGGTCCAACCCGCCCGCCAGAATGTCGCCATCCCCAGCCACATGATCGCGCCGGACACCAGGATGCGGGCATCCACCTTGCCCGTCATCTTCGCCGCAATCGGGGCCGTCAGGATCGCCGTTGCGGCGGTGAAGGCGGTGACGAAGCCCGCTGAACTGGCGGTATAGCCCATCGACATTTGCAGCCACTGCGGAATGATGACGATACCCGCGAAATAAGCGCCAAAGCAAAGCGCCAGCGATATGACGCCCGATGTGAAGCCGACGTGGCGGAATACGCGCAGGTCCACGATCGGATGTTCTTCCGTCAATTCCCATATCAGGAAAACGCACAGGCCGATTACCGCCATCACCGCCAATGCCACGATCAACGGGTCGCCAAACCAGTCACGATCCCGGCCAAGGTCCAGCATCATCTGAAGGCTGCCGATCCAAAAGATCAACAGGCCCAGGCCGACGAAATCGATAGGCAGTTTGCGCCGTTCCGTTTCTGCGGGGCCCAGCAACACCGCGGCCGCAAACACGCAGACCGCGGCAATCGGCAGGTTGATGAAGAAGATCCAGTGCCAGCTCCAATTGTCGCTGATATAGCCGCCGATGATCGGTCCAGCCGCTGGCCCTACCAGCGTCGTCATCGCCCACAGCCCCATGACACGCGCGCGCTGTTCGGGCGGGAATATGCGGACCAGCAGGGTCTGGGACATGGGCATGATGGGCCCGCCGCAAATCCCCTGCCCGATACGGCACGCCACGATCATGCCCAGCGACATGGACAGCCCGCATAGCAGGGAAAAAATGCCGAAGCCGACCATGCTGAATGTAAAGACCCGGACCGTCCCGAAACGTTGGGACAACCAGCCGGTCAACGGCACGCAGATGGCTTCCGCGACAGCATAGGATGTGATGATCCAGGTGCCCTGATCCGGCGTGATGCCCAGATTCCCGGCAATGTGCGGAACAGACACATTGGCGATGGTAAGGTCCAGCACGACCATGAAATTGCTGAGCGCCAGCACGAACGCCGCCAGCATACGCTGGCGCGGGGTCAGGGATGCAATGCCGTCGGCCAGGATGGTCACGCGCGGCCCCTCACCGTTCGGACAGGTAGATATCGGCTTCCATCGACAGCCCGACCCGCAACGGATGCGCGGCCAGTTCCTTGGGGTCCAGGGCAATGCGCACCGGCAGGCGTTGAACCACCTTGATCCAGTTGCCGGTCGCATTCTGCGCCGGGATCAGCGCCATTGACGATCCGGTCCCGCCGGAAAAGCCAACGACCTTGCCATGATAGACCACATCCCCGCCATACAGGTCGGACGTCACCTCGGCAGGCATGCCGATCTTCACGCCGCGCAACTGCCGTTCCTTGAAATTGGCGTCGACATAGACCTGGTTGATCGGCACGATGGTCATGATCGGCGTGCCCTGGGCGACCCGCTGGCCGACCTGGACCTGCCGCCGCGTGACCACCCCGTCAATCGGCGCGCGGATGACACTACGCTCTATGTCCAGCCGGGCGCTTTCAACCTTTGCCTTGGCGGCCAGCACGGCAGGATCGGTCTCCGCCGTCAATCCCCGGACCAGCGCATCATTGGCGGCCAGATCACCCTGCGCCGCCCCCCGCGTCGCCTGCGCCATCGTCACTGCGGCACGGGCCTGCGCCAATCCCGCGCGGGCAGCGGCAAACGCTTTGCGCGCGATGGTCACTTCATCGCCCGACACTGCGCCTTCGGGGGCCAGCGCTTCACGCCGTTGCAGGTCGACATGCGCCTTTTCGAAATCGGCCTGCGCGGTCGCCAGCTGCGCCTGCGCCTGTGCGATGTCGGCCGCCCGTGCTTCGACCTGCGCGGCAAGGGATGAATTGGTCGCCGATGTCTGGCGGAAACGGCGGCGGGCTTCGGCGAGATCAGCCTCCGCCTGCGCCAGCGCGATCCGCGCATTGGTGGGGTCCAGCCGCACCAATATGTCGCCGCGCTTGACCGCCTGCGTATCCGAAACCAGCACTTGCGTGGCCTGTGCCGAAATCAGCGGAGTCACCTGCGCGACTTCCGCGTTCACATAGGCATTGTCGGTGCTGACATGGTTGCGCCCGATCAGTTCGTACCAGAGCAGGTAGATCGCGCCCAGAACGACGACCGCGATGCCCAGTCGGATCAGCCATGTCTTGCGCTGCCCCATCTTCGCCGTCCGTTCCGCCGTAACGGCCTCCGACGTGAATTCTGGCGTTGCATCAGCCATGGGGCATATCCTTGGACAAGGCGTCGCGGGGCGTGAAGCCGCCACCTAGCGCGCGGATGAGGGCGATGTCGATCGTGAAGGCGCTGGCCTCCAGCTCCGCCAACGACTGGCGCGTGGCCAGCATCTGGTCTTCAACGTTCAGCACGTCGAGAAATGTGAACAGGCCGCCATCATAGCGCTTCCGGGCGATGGCATAGGCCTCTTCAGACGCCGTCAGGGCTTCGCGAGCGGCCGCCAGCCGACGTTCCATGTTACGGCGACCCGTGACGGCGTCGGCGACCTCCTGATAGGCACCGATAACCGTCTTGTCATAGATAGCGACCGCTTCATCATAAGCGCCGCGCGCACCGCGATAACGCGCCCTGATCGCGCCACCGTGAAAAATCGGCAGGCTGATCGCGGGTCCGACGGACCCGAACAGGGAATCCTTGCTGAACAATGTGTCGGTGAAGGGGCGCGGCCCCGTGCTCGTAGGCGCCAGGAAATTGGAATCCGTATTATAGCCCAGCGACTGGATGCCGATCAGGGCGCTCAATCGAATGGCGGGGTAGAAATCGGCACGCGCTACCTTGACCCGCTTTGCCGCCGCTTCCGCCCTGGCGAGCGCGGCGGCGATGTCCGGGCGGCGGGCGACCAGATTGGTGGTAATGTCGGCGGGCAGCCCCCGCGCGGCCAGATTTTCCAGACGCGGCCGCCGGATCGACCGGCCCCGGTCAGGACCCGCGCCAATCAGCGCCGCGATCTGATGCTGGCGGACCGCAATCGACTGATCAAGCGCCGCCAGCCGGGCGCGCGCGGACGAAACGGTGGCGTCGGCTTGCCGGACATTACCGCGCGTTTCCAAGCCATTACGTTGCCGCTGCGATACCAGTTTCTGGCTGGCGGAACGGATTTCCAGCGTGCGCTGCTGAATGTCATGCTGATCGTACAGCCGCGCCAGTTCGGCATAGGCGTCCGCCAGCGCGGTCGTCAGCGCCAGTTGCGCCTGCCGCGCGTCGATCCGCGCCGCCTCCGCCTCCGATGTCGCAGCGGCCAATGCCGCGCGATTCTTGCCCCACAGGTCCAGGTCAAACGCTGCGTCCAACGCAATGCGGCCCGTGCCCAACCAGCCCTGCGGCACGAAATCCTTGGGCAGGCCCATATTATAGCTTTGCCGGGTGGCGGCGGCGCTGGCCTCCAGGTCAGCCGATGGCAGCAGCGCCGCGCCAGCTTCACGCGCAGCGGCGGTCGCCTGACGGAATCGCGCGGCGGCGGCGGCCATGTCGGGGGAAGCGCGAAGCCCCTCTTCCATCAACTGGTCAAGCTGCGGATCGCCATAGGCAGTCCACCAGCCATCGACCGGCCAGGCGGATGCGGCTTCCCCGCCCAGGCTTTCGCTCGCCGCAACATCATCGACCGACCGCAGCGTCGGCTGACGACCAAGGTCAGGCGTGGCGACGCAGGCGGACAGCGCAAGCGCGGGGAAGAGGACCCGACCCGCGCGGACAAGACAAAAAGGACGACTCACGAATATCAACCGTACCAGACAGTATGAAAATCGCACTTGCGCTCGATTCTGAAGCTAGTCAACATAAATAGCATACTCTATGGTACGATTAATGACGGAAGCTCTTGCCCCCCCTGCCCTCAGCCGCCGCGACGCCCGTCGGCGGGACCGACGCGACGCCATATTGGAAGTCGCGCAGCAATCCTTCCTGGAACATGGCTACGCCGCGACAACCATGTCAGCCATCGCTGCGACCCTTGGCGGGTCAAAGGGAACGCTGTGGAACTACTTCCCAAACAAGGAAGAATTATTTTCCGCGGTGCTGCGCCACGCGACGGCGGCCTATCATGCGCGACTGGCCCGGATATTGGACGAACATGGCGAAGTAGAAACGACCCTGCGCTGCTTTGCCACCGACTTGCTGCGGCAGGTGACCTTGCCCGAATCGATCGCCCTGCATCGTTTGGCCATTGCCGAAGCGGGCCGGTCGGAAATGGGCGCGATCTTCTTTGAAATCGCACCACGCCACACGCGCGCCCTGCTGGGCAAATTCCTTCTGGGCGCGATGGAGCGGGGGCGATTGCGGCATGCCGATCCTGAACGGGCGGCGCACACGCTGATCACCCTGACCCTGTCGGGATGCCATCAAAAGATCATCTGGGGTCAACTGGACCAGCCGACGGCCGCGCAGATGGACGCCGACGTGGCCTTTGCGGTCGATTGCTTCCTGCGCGCCTATGCGCCCGAACCAGGCCCAACGCGGGCAGCCATCGCGCATTAACCATTTTTTCGCGGCTGTGATTGTATGCGCAAGTGGGGAGATTGAGCGCATGCAGTTTTTCAGGTCCAGTTCCCGGCCACGGGCAGAGCGGGATGATCGGAGCGTCCACGCCGCCGCCAGACTGCCGCGCCGCCGCAGCCTGCTGCTGGTTGACGAAGATGCGACGGCCCGCGCCGTCATCGCCCGGCGGCTGGCTCACCTCCATTATGACGTCGTCGTGGCGGAAGATGGCTTCAACGCCCTTAACCGGCTGGTCGGTCGGACGGTCGATATCGTCCTGATCGACATGGGGCTGCATAAACTATCCGCCATCGCCACCATGAAGAAGATCCGGGCCGCTGGCGTCGCGGAAAATGCCTGTTTCATCATGATCACCGGCACGCAGGACAGCGCCGCCATCGTCGAAGCCCTGAAGGCGGGCGCCGACGACCATGTGGCCAAGCCGTTCGACTTCGATGTCCTCGACACGCGGCTGCGCCATCTGTGCGAACGCGCGGAAGAACTGGGCGCGCTGGCTCGGCACAATGCGGAACTGGACGCCCGCATCGCGCGCCGTGCGGTTGAACTGGGGGAGACCCGCGACGCACTGCGCGAAATGCAGGCCGATCGCGCGATGCTGGTATCGTCCATCCAGGCGCTGCACGACGAAATCGCGCGATTGAGCGCCACCCGCAACTGACACACGGCCATCCTTGCCCCGGCTGCTGGCGCCCGGCTGCTAGATCGCGCTGCGTTTAATCGGACGCAGGTCGCGCGCTCTAGTTTTTTGTTATCGCATCCTTTTAAGCGCAAAACCGGTTCCCACTTTTGCGCACGATGCTCTAGCGTCAGCGCCGCAGCCAGTGCGTCGCGAAGAACCAGCCGCCAATCGCCGCGGCCATGACGGCGCATACTCCCACCACGCCCCAGAACGCCCATGGTGCGTGCGCATAGGGAATGCCGTCGACATTCATGCCCAGCAAGCCCGTCAGGAACGTCAGCGGCAGGAACACCAGCGCCACGACCGAAATGATCAGCGCCTGCCGGTTCATCTGTTCAGCGCGCAGGTCCGTCAGCTCTTCATGCGCCAGCGCCGATCGTTCGCGCACCGACTCCAGTTCCTCGGTCATGCGGGCGCAGCGGTCCGCAGCTTCCTGCAGGTGAAGGCGGTCATCGGGCTGCAACCAGGCCGCCTCGGCCATGGACAGCCGTTCCAGCGCCTGACGTTGCGGCGCGATGAAGCGGCGATAACCGATCGCCGTCGCCCTTATTTCCGACACCTGGCGCCGCACTTCCGACGCGCTGCTTTCGCCCATGCCGCTTTCAATCTCATCCAGACCGTCGCCCAGTTCGGCAATTTCGGGGTCAAGCGCTTCGGTGATCTGCCGGGAAAGCTCCGCGATCAGGTCTCCGGGGTCCTGGATAGCCCCCGCCAGCATCCGGGCAATCACCGGCTCCAGCGCGGCCAGCGGACGGTAGCTGACGGAAATGACCCGCGCATGTTCGGCCCACAGGCGGATGGACACCAGCGCGTCCCCTGTCGGATCGTCCCGCACACCCAACCCGCGCAGGTTGACGAGCGCGCCTTCGCCCATGATCGTGCAGCGTGGCCGGGTTTCCTGCGCCAGCAGGGCGGACAGCGCGGCCTGCGGCATATGATCGCACCGCGACGCGACAGCGCGCGCATCCTCCTGCCACCCGTCCGCATGGACCCAGCTGAACGACGCATCTTCAGTCTGCGCACAAAATTCGTCGAGAGAGATTTCCCGCGCATGCGCGCCGTCGCTGATGAAAACCCGGCTCATCGCGGCATTTCCAGCCACAACGACAGGCCGTCACCGGGGTCGGCAGGCGGAACGGCGGCGGATATGCGGACCGCATCGGCGCGCGCGCGATCCAGGATAGCGGGCGGCACGTTCGGCATATGATAGACGCGATCCGCTTCCCCCAACAACCGCGCCACGCGCAGGCTCAGGTCATCAGGATCGCCCGACAACAGCCGCACCGGCACGAAGCGGGACGGGGCGACATCCCCCTGCCCGCTCAGCCAATCCGGCACCGCATCAACGGCATTGTCGGTAAAGAGGTCGATGATCCCACCTTGCGAAAGCCCCGCGTCGATGGCGCGACGGCGGGCACCGGCATCCGGCCAGCGCGCGCGTATGGCCGCCCGCGCATCATGAAGCGCGGTGGCGAGCGCGCCCAGCTTCTGCGGCAACATCGCCTCGATCCGCTGACGCAGCGCCTTGGCCAGGCCAGCCGACGCGCCGCCCGTGCCGATCGCGATCAACACCGGCGCGCGATCCACTATCGCAGGCAGGGTGAAATCGCACAGGTCAGGCCGGTCGGTTGCGTTCACCAGCACGCCGCGCGCGCGCAGCCGGGCGACGGTTGCCTCATCCCCATCCGCCACGATGGCAATCGCGGCCTGATCCTCTTCACCTACGATCAGCGCGCCCGCGCGCTCCAGCAGGCGGCGCTTGGCCTCCGTCGCATCGCCCTGCCCGGTCAGAATGACGGGACGGCCCGCCAACACCAGGAAGACGGGCAGGCTCTGCATCAGTCGCGCACCCAATCCGGGATGCTGTCCCCTTCGATCAGCGCCTCAATCGGCGGGCGAGCGCGGACCACCGCCCATTTGTCGCCCGAAACCAGCACCTCAGGCGTCAGGGCGCGGCTGTTATAAGTGCTCGCCATGGTCGCGCCATAGGCGCCCGCCGTCATGAACGCCAACAGATCGTCTGCCTGCACCGTGTCCATGTCGCGATGCATGGCGAATGTATCGCCGGTTTCACACACGGGTCCCACGACATTGGCCGCCGCCCGCTCACCGCGCGGCTCCACCGCGCGAATGTCATGCCAGGCATCGTATAGGCTTGGGCGCATCAAATCGTTCATCGCCGCGTCGACGATTACGAACGGGGCCTGCGCGCCGTGCTTCACCCGCACCACGCGGGACAGCAACGCGCCCGCATTGCCGACGATGACGCGGCCCGGTTCGAACATCAGCCGAACATCCCAGCCATCGGTCACGCGCGTCACCATTTCGCCATAAGCGGCCGGAAGCGGCGGAATGGGTTGCGAAGGATCATATGGAACGCCCAAACCACCGCCCAGGTCAGCGGTGCGAATGTCATGCCCGTCGGCCCGCAGCCGCTCTATCAGTGCGCCAACCTTGACGAACGCAGCCTCCAGCGGCGCGAGGTCGGTCAGCTGGCTACCGATGTGAACGGCCACGCCCCGCACCTCCAACCCCGGCAGATCGCGCGCGGCGGCATAGCTGGCAGGTGCCCGGTCATAGGGGATGCCAAACTTGTTCTCAGACTTGCCGGTCGAAATCTTGGCATGGGTCCCCGCGTCCACGTCAGGGTTGATGCGATAGGCGACCGGCGCTGTCCGGCCCATCGACAGCGCAACGTCGGACAGCATTTCCGCTTCCGGCTCGCTTTCCAGATTGAACTGGAAAATGCCATGGTCCAGCGCCAGCCGCATTTCCTCCGCCGTCTTGCCGACGCCGGAAAAGACAATGCGGCTTGCCGGAATGCCCGCCGCGATGGCGCGCATCAACTCGCCGCCCGACACCACATCCGCGCCCAGCCCCAGCTTCGCCAGCGTCGCCAGCACCGCACCATTGGGGTTCGCCTTTACGGCAAAGGCGATCAGCGGATCGGCCAACTGCGACAGGGCTTCGCGGAACACACCGACATGGCGGGTCAGCGTGGCGGTGGAATAGATATAGACGGGCGTGCCAACGGCGTCGGCAATGGCTGCCATCGGCACCTGCTCCACATGCATGGCGCCGTTTACATAATCAAAATGGTCCAAGGCTCTTTTGTCCTAGCGGGTCTGTCAGGGCTGGCTTTCGGGCGGCAGATCGAACGGATCATCCTCCCGCACGCGCGAACTGGTCAGCAGGTCGACGGTCCGTTCCGGGCGCGCCTGGATGGATGGCGTCATCAACTGCTGCGCCGTCGGCGCGGCGGCGGCGCCCACCGGAACGGCTGGCATATTCTGCCCTTCAATGGGTTTCAGCGGCTGGCGACCGCCGCAAGCCGCCACGGCAAATGTCAGCATTGCAAAGGCTGTTGCGCGACCAAAGCCGATCTTCATGCCTGTTCCTTCCGCGCCTGGGCGATGCGCGCCCGCACCTGATCGGGCGCGGTGCCGCCATGGCTTTTCCGGCTGGCGACCGAAGCATCGACCGTCAGCACCGCATAGACGCGGTCATCGATGCGCGCGTCAATCGCCTTCAACGTGTCGATCGGCAGGTTGGCCAGCGGCGTGCCCGCGCTTTCCGCCGCCGCAACCGCGCGCCCGGTGATGTGATGCGCTTCACGGAAAGGCACATTCGCTTCACGCACCAGCCAGTCGGCAAGGTCAGTCGCGGTGGCAAAGCCGCTTTCGGCGAGCGCCCGCATCCGGTCGGTGCGGAACGTCACGGTTTCGATCATGCCAGTCATCGCCGCTATGGACAGGCCGATCAGGTCATGCGCTTCGAACACCGGCGGCTTGTCGTCCTGCATATCCTTCGAATAGGCGAGCGGCAGGCCCTTCATCGTGACGCACAGCGCGTTCATGCACCCCATGATCCGCCCGGCATGACCACGCACCAGTTCGGCGGCGTCGGGATTGCGCTTTTGCGGCATGATCGAACTGCCCGTGGAATAGGCGTCGGGCAGCTTGATGAAGCCAAAGGGCTGGCTGGCCCAGATGATGAATTCTTCGGCCAGCCGCGACAGGTGCAGCGCCAGTTGCGTCGCCGCCATCAGATAATCCAGCGCGAAATCGCGATCCGACACGCTGTCCAGGCTGTTGTCGGTAGGCCTGGCAAAGCCCAGCGCCGCCGCCGTCGCATGGCGATCGATCGGAAATCCAGTCCCGGCCAGCGCCGCCGCGCCCAGCGGGCATTCATTCAGCCGTTCGCGCGCATCGGCGAAGCGGCTGCGGTCGCGCCGGACCATCGCATGATAGGCCATCAGGTGGTGGCCCAGCGTCACCGGCTGGGCGGACTGAAGGTGCGTAAAGCCGGGCATCACCGCATCGGCATGTTCCTCCGCCCGCGCCAGCAGCGCCTGCTGCAGCACATCAAGGCCGACCTGCACTTCGTCGATGGCGTCGCGCACCCACAGGCGGAAATCGGTCGCCACCTGATCGTTGCGCGACCGCGCCGTGTGCAGCCGCCCCGCCGCCGGGCCGATCAATTCGGCAAGGCGGGATTCGGTGACCATATGGATGTCTTCCAGGTCCAGGTTCACCGGAACGCCGTTCGCTTCATATTCGGCGGCGACCGTGTCGAGACCCTGGCTGATCGACTGCGCGTCGTCCACGCTGACGATGCCCTGCTTCGCCAGCATCGCGACATGCGCCTTCGACCCGGCGATGTCCTGTTTCCACAATCGCTTGTCGAATGGGATAGAGGCATTTATCTCGCGCATGACCGAAGCCGGACCCGCTGCGAAGCGTCCGCCCCACATGCTGTTGGAGCTGTCCCCCGTGCGAACTTCCCCGTCCCGATCGACTTTGCCCTGCGTAATGACACTGCTCCTGCTGGCTGGCCTCGGCGCGTGCGATAGGCAATCACCGCCTTCGGGGCAAGATCAAGCCAATAGCAGCGCACAGGTCCCGCCGACAAGCGGTGAGGCTACCGGCGCTTCGCAAAGCGCGGACGGCGCGTTCAGCTTCACGCTCGACCGGTCGAAGGCGGGAAGCGCCGCCCCGGACTTCCCCTTCACCGGACCGGACGGCAAGGACATGACGTTGCAGGATTTCGCTGGCAGGCCCGTTCTGGTGAACCTGTGGGCAACATGGTGCGCGCCCTGCGTCGCGGAAATGCCGACCCTCGACGCGGTTGCCAAGGCGCATGGAAAACAGGGGCTCGCCGTCCTCACCATATCGCAGGACAGCCAAGGCGAAAGCGTGGTCAAACCCTTCTTCGCCAAACATAAGCTGCCCCATCTAAAGGGCTGGATCGACCCGGAAAATCAGTTCGGCTTTCATTATGCCACCGGCATGTTGCCCACCAGCGTGCTTTACGACCGGCAGGGCAAGGAAATGGTGCGGGTCGTCGGCGCTATGGATTGGAACAGCCAGGAAGGGCACGACCTCATCCAGGCGGCGCTGGAATCCTGACGGCCCGTCGGCGTTTTTCGTAGACCCCGCTCCTCTAAAGCGCCCGCGCCTCGCGCAGCACCAGCACGGGAACGCCATCCCGCACCGGAAAGGCCAGACCCGCCGCTTCCGAAACCAGTTCCGACCGCTCCGCGTCCCAGCGCAGGGGCGTGCGGGTGACGGGGCAGACCAGCTTCACCAGCAGCGCGGGGTCGATTTCGTTGCTCATTGCATGGTGCCGCCGCCATTGCGCTCGATGCGTCCCACAATCTGCATCAACTGGACGATCCGGTCCGCCCGTTCGCGCAGATTGTCCGCTTCCAGCAGCGTTTGCTTGGCCGCCGGATCGAACGGCACGACCTGGGCTATGCCGTTGATCAACGACATGTCGTCCAGCCGCGACACAGCGGTCCAGTCCACCACATAGCCCAGCGCTTCGGCGAAGCGGCGCGCTTCCAGCTCGACCGACGCCCGTTCGACGGCGGCCAGCACTTCATCCTCAGGGGCCTGCTCCACATCCGCCTCTATCTGGCGAAAGGCAGTGGAAACATCCAGTTCGCGGATCACCCGGAAACGGGCCAAGCCTTTCAGGATGATATTGAACCGGCCATCCTCCAACGCCTCGATATGGTTGATATGGCCCAGGCAACCCATGTCGAACAGCGCTGCCTTATCCCCTTCCGCGCGCGGCTGGATCATGCCGATGCGGCGGTCCCGCGCCATCGCGTCGTGAATCAGCGCGCGATAACGGGGTTCAAAGATATGAAGCGGCAACTCCATTCCCGGCAGCAGCAACGCGCCTGACAACGGAAATATGGAGACGCGGGCGCGATTCACCGGACGAACCGTCAGGAAAACAGAATCTGCGACAGCTTACGTCGCTGCGCCGCGACCCAGGGATCTTCCAGCCCCGTCGCTTCGAACAGCGTCAGCAACTGCGCACGCGCCGCGCCCTCATTCCATTCACGGTCGCGGCGGATCATCTCCAACAACTCTTCCGCCGCGCGATCACGGTCGCCATTGGCCATCAGGCCGCCAGCCAGTTCGAAACGCGCTTCATGATCGTCGGGATTGGCGGCGACCCGTGCCTCGACCCCTGACAAGTCGGCGACAGGACGGGCATCGCGCGCCAGAGCGATGGCCGCGCGCGCACGGTCGATGGCATGGTCCTTGGCGACATCGTCGGGCAGCGCGGCCAGCACTGCGTCCGCATCGTCCAGTCGCGCCAGCCCGACCAGCGCCCGCGCCTGTCCGGCTGCGACCTCGGCATTGTCGGGGGCCATCTGCGCGATCTGGTCGAACACGGACAACGCGCGCTCGTGCTCGCCGCCGGTCAACAGCTCTTCGCCCATCGCGATCAATGGCGCGATTTCTTCCAGTTGGTCTTTCTCTTCCGACTCAATCGGAAGCTGAGACAGCAGCTGGTCGAAATATTGCTTCAACTGTCCTTCGGTGCGCGCCTGGCTCAGGTCGGCGACCGGCTGCCCCTGGAACACGGCATAAACGGTAGGGATCGATTGCACGCGAAACTGTGCGGCGATGAACTTGTTCTCATCGACATTGACCTTGACCAGCTTGACGCCCTTGGCCGCATAATCGGCGCAGACCTTTTCGATGATCGGGGTCAGTTGCTTGCACGGGCCGCACCATTCGGCCCAGAAATCCACGATCACCAGCTGCGTGCGCGATGGGTCCACCACGTCGCGGCGGAACGCCTCCACCGCAGCCTTATCGGTGTCGCTCATTCCTAGGGTCGCCACGTTTCATTCTCCTGCCATGCGGTTGGGTGCCGCGTCCATACAGCGCAATATGGGGGGCGTCACCCTGTCGGGACAAGAGAGTGGTTCAGAAGGTATAACCGACGCCCACCGCACCTGCCCATTGGCTGCGCGACCCCGCGATGCTGACCACCGGCGAATCGGCATAGTCGCCCAGCATCCGCGAATAACCGGCCAGCGCGAACAGCGCCCAGCCCTTGCGAATGTCGCCCGACAGTGACACGCCGCCGGTCAGGTTGACGCCCACTCGCTTGAACCCTGCCTTGTCCCCCGCCGCCGAATAGGCGGGAAGCCCGGAGGCAAGAGAGTCCGCCGCATCGATGTCATAATAATAGCGGCCATAACCCTTGCCGACATAATCGGCGGAAATGCCCATGCCCACGAAGCTGCGGGTCGACAGCGGCGTGAAATATTCGATCGCAGGCGTAACGACCATGCTGCCATGCGCGCCAGCCACATCCTTGGTCACGGCGACGCGAGCCGACAGATTGTCGTAGGCGCTGGTGATGACCCCGGTTTTGCCGATGCCGACAAAACCGCCGACTTCAACGGCCACATCGCGCTTGCCCAGATCGCGTACGGCGTCATCCTTGATATTCTTCAGGCTGGAACGATCGAATCGAACCGTGACAACCGGCCCCAACTGAAAATCCAGCCCGTTTGGGTCGGTATTAGGGATCGCATCGAAATACAGTCCCGGCCCGCGCGTCCAGAACGCGAAGTCGCTGACCTTGCCGCGCAACTGGGGCACGGGAATGACGCGATAATCGTCCGACCCTTCATAGCTGGGGATCGCCGCGACACCCACGCCCACGGTCAGCGAATTGCTGTCTTCCTGCTGCGCAAACGCCGGAGTCGCCGTCGAAAGCGCCGCCAGGCACGCGCCGACGGCATAAAGGTGACGATGATTCATGAAATCCCCTGTTCCCTGAAAGAAGCTGCCCTGAAGAATATTGAACCGTAAAATGTTTCGATCCCATCACGGGTTCCAAATCACCGGGATCAGAGGAAATATTTCACCTTCACATCCTGACGCACCGCTCCCCCCGCGACGGAAAATTGAGCGGATCGAAAGCTGGGCGGACCGAAACGGATCGGTGGATTGCGGGAAAACCCGACACCCTCCCGCGGAATCCCGGCAAATGTGTCGAGCTTTCCATTGGCATTTTCATCGTGGATGATCGCCAGCCCGTAATCGCCGGGGGGCACGACGCCCAGCGGCATCGCCTGATCCGTCGCGGCGATGGTCAGGTGGCGCCGGTCGGGGTCCTTGCTGCAATCGGGGAAATAGCGCGCCTGCCGCGTGACGCAGACCAATATCTGCCCCTTGGTGGAACGCAGGCCATGTACGCTGATGCTCAGCGGTTGCGCTTGATCCGCCGGGGCCGACCCCGCCAGCATGAAGCCGATGAAGGCACAAAGAACAGGCTTCAAACCTTCTCCCCCTTAAAGCTGCCCAGCCCCCGGTCCGTGCCGCAAAGCCGGTCCCAGAAACGGAAATAAAGGCCATAATTGCATTTGTAGAGATCATGATGCCGCTGATGATGGCTGGCGGTTATCAGCCATTTCCCCAATGGCCCATGCACGATGAAGCGCGGAAACATTTCCCACCCCATGTGATTGGACACGCCCATGACCGTCATGATGGCCAGCACCAGTCCCAGCGCCGCGACATGGATGGGGACGATAAACACCAGCAGCGGGATGACGATGGCGCCGGTCAGCGCCTCCCACGGGTGAAAGCTCATCGCCGCCCAGGCCGTGGGCGGGCGACTGGCGTGATGGACCGCGTGCAGGATGCGGAATGGGCCGGGCCGGTGCATCCAGCGATGCGTCCAGTAAAACCAGCTGTCATGCGCGGCCAGGTAGATCAGCACCGATAGCGGCAGATACCAGATCGGAAGGGCATCGACGTCACTGTAGATGCGCGTCCACCCATGCGCCTGCCACCCCCACGCGACCACGCCCGCGGGCACGCCATATATCAGCGCGGCGGTCAGCGACCATCCGATTTCCCGCCCAATCTGCTGCCTCAGTCCACGGTACAGGCCGGGGCGACGCACATGGGTCGCCAACGCAAAACCGCCGCTGGTCAACAGGTAGCGAACAGCGACGATGGCGCTCATTATCAGAGCGGACGGGATCAGTGCCGCGACCATGCCCCCCCTATAACCACGCTTGTCCGCTGGTGAAAGGCGGATGCGGCGGACGCCTAGAGCATCGTGCGCAAAAGTGGGAACCGGTTTTGCGCTTAAAAAGGATGCGATAACAAAAAACTAGAGCGCGCGATCTAAGTCCGCACGCGCGCCTGGGGGTAGCTGCCCAGCATGCGCACCCATTTGCAATGGAATTCCAGTTCGGCCAGCGCCCGATCGACCGCCGGGTCCCCGGGCATCCCTTCAATGTCGCAGAAAAATTCTGTCGCCGCAAAGCTCGCGCCCCGCTGATAGCTTTCCAGCTTCGTCATGTTGACGCCGTTCGTGGCAAAGCCGCCCATCGCCTTGTACAGGGCGGCGGGCACATTCTTCACCTCGAACAGGAATGTCGTCATGACCGGCCCGGCATTGGGCTGGGGCATATGGGGTTCGCGCGCCAGCACCAGGAATCGCGTCATATTATCGTCGCTATCCTCGATATTTTCCGCCACCAGCCGCAGGCCGTAAAGCTCCGCCGCCAGATAGGGCGCGATTGCCCCCTCGCCCGGCTTGCGCGATTGTGCGACCAGCGCGGCCGCCCCGGCCGTATCGGCATAAGCCACCGGCGCAATTCCGCGCTCCCGCAGATAATGGCGACACTGCCCCAATGCCTGCGGGTGGCTGATCGCGCTCTTCACCGGCGCATCGTCCACCGCCATCAGGCAGTGGCGAATGCGCAGAAAATATTCGTCGATGATGTGCAGCCCCGATTCGGGCAGCAGAAAATGCATGTCGGCAACGCGGCCATGCAGGCTGTTTTCGATGGGGATTATCGCGCGCGCCGCCAATCCCTGACGCACGGCGTCGATCGCATCTTCAAACGCGAAACAGGGCAGCGGCACACAATCGGGCGCATATCCCAGCGCGGCAAGGTGCGAATTCGCCCCCGGCGCGCCCTGATAGGCGACGGCGCGGGCGGGGTCGGTCGCGGCCTTGGCGGCGAGTTCGGCGACGATGGCGCGAGCGGGGGCGGGATAGTTTTCCATGGACGCGAGCGCGCTTAGGCACTCCCACGCGCGCGCGCAAGCGTGAGAGCGACATGCGCTCGCCAAAAGCACAGCCCCTGACGTTCAACCCGGGTTGCGCGTTCGCAATTGCGCCATTATGGCAGCGCGCTAAAGGGGGCGCGGAAACCAAGCCGCCAGAACAGAAATTCAAGGGAATCCGAGCGAATGGGCGATCGTTTCAACACCGTTGCAGGCTGGGCGTTGTTCGCGGGGATCATTGCGCTGGGCGGCGGCATTGTCAGCTCCCACTTTTATCACGCCGAACGCCCTGAAAAGATGGGCTACGCGATTGAAGGCGTCGAAGCCGAAGGTGAAGGCGGCGAAGCCGGCCCCAGCCTGAACACCCTGCTCGCCAGCGCCGATGTCGCTGCAGGTGAAAAGGTTTTCGCCAAGTGCGCGGCCTGCCACACCGTCAACCAGGGCGGCGCCAACGGCATCGGCCCCAACCTGTTCGGCACCGTCGGTGAACCGATCGGCCAGGGCAAGGGCGGCTTCGCCTTCTCCGACGCGCTCAAGAGCAAGGGCGGCAACTGGACCTTCGACAGCCTGGATCATTGGCTAAAAAGCCCGCGTGAATTCGCGCCCGGCACGAAGATGACCTTCGCTGGCCTCGGCAACCCCGCCGACCGCGCCAACCTCATCGCCTGGATGAACACGCAAGGCTCCAACCTGCCCCTGCCCGCCGCCGACGCCGAACCGGCCGAAGCCAGCGCAACGCCCGGCGAAGCTGCCGCCAACGCCACAAACGCCGCTGAAAGCGTCGAGGGCACGGCCCCAGCCAACGCAGCCCCCGCAACCGGACCGGCCGCGGCAGGCAAATAAAAACAGGGGGCAAACCCTCCGACAGACCCGACGGGCGCGGCACCAAATGCCGCGCCCGTTGCGTTTTTAGGCAGCGGGATCAGCCCAGCCTCCGCTGGGTGGCGACATAAAAATCACCCGTCATGCCAGCGCAGGCTGGCATCTCTCACGATAGGGCACGGGCCAACATCATCAGACCAGCCCTGGCTGGAGTGACAGGAAGGGGTGGTGAGCGGAACGGGCGTTGGCATCCCGCATAAAGAGGCTCCGCAGGACGCGGGCCGCGGCGTTCGAGAGTCGAGCCAAGTATGTTCAGACCCTGGCTATCATCGTGCCCCGTTCGACGCTGACCCAATGATGCTATCTAAGCGGAAGACGTCAACTGTCCCGAAAAGAGGCAGTGCATCATTTCCACACCGGAATGACACCGGACCCGCCGTTGCGCCTATTAGCGTGGTTCTAACCGAAATCAGGCGCGGTCCGCTTGTACGGCTCGCAAGGCAGCAGCTCGCTCGCAAAATCTATCCTCTTGCGCGCCCGTTTGGAGAAATCTTTTGGTTCAACACCGATCGTCATGAGCTGGGAGCATCGATCCCATGGCTTCGATCGGTCGTCGGCGACGGCCCCGGTCAGTGAAGCTACCAGCGCGGAATAGCCGGGCATCGCACTGACGGCTTCGCGCCCGTCCTCCGTCGCGCTGACCATCAGTACGGCTAAGACCGCACCGATCAGGACACCGCATTCCATTTGCCCCAGCGAAATCGTTGGCCGTGCCCAGACAGATCTTGGGCTAGGTGATGAGTGTGGCCGTGTGCGGCGTTGCAGACCATCCCGTCTCATGCACTTTAGATGCGCGACGGCGGTTAAATTTTGATTGAGCTACAATGAGAGAATTAATGCAACACCGGTCCTGCTACAGGCGCGGTCTTTCGCTGAAACCAAGGCGTTGATGAAGGCAGCGATGGCTCTTTTGGGTGGTTTGCCGACTGTCGGCACGGGAAATTAGAACCGGCGAAAGCGGACCTATCGCTGAGACAGCGGAACGTTTAAGAAAGCCATTTCTAACGGAAAAGAGCTCTGATGGTTTACTATCTTCTGATACTATCGGCCGCCGTTCAAAGCGGAGCAATGCCACCGCCATCGCCTGGGCCGCTAAATGTAGATTACCAAAGGGCCAGTATCGCAGAAGATCTACGACGGAAGTGCATGTCTGAAGAAGGCGTCGCGATTGCAATTGAAGGCTGGACAAAAAGCCGAGAAGTGGCCTCGCTTCGAGAAGCTGAAGATCTTGCAGTTACGAAAGAACTTGCTGACGCAGCCTATTCCAGTCCCATCGATGTACAGCGACTTAAGCGTGCCATTGTAGCGAAAAACGCCGCTGAAGCATCTCGCGTTGACGCAACAACAAAGGCTTCAATTGATACGCTCGACAAGCTTTCCAAATTAGACCGCCAAATTTATGCTCGCAGATTTACACATTGGCAATCAGCTATCCCAGTTAGGGAGTGCTGGGCTAAACGAGCCAAGTAGCAGGAACATAATAATGAGGATGAGCGCGTATGCGTCCATCTTCCGGACAGTCCCATGGAACTCTGTTAGGCAATTTCTGGTCGCGTTCAGCCAGTCTTACCGCCTACAGCCTACCTCCGAATACAGAACCACCGTGCTCCTGCGCAGGCAGGAGCCCAGTCCAGACGTCGGAACTAGGCTCCTGCCTGCGCAGGAGCACCTAATCCTCCACGGCAGCATCCGGGCCACAACCCAACCTCACCCACACCCTACCAGCGCAAGCCAACCCCTCTACCGCGCCGCCACCAGCAGCTTGTCGATCTTGCGCCCATCCATATCGACGATCTCAAACCGCCATCCCTGATCGTCGATGAAATCACCGACTTCCGGCAAGCGTTTGAGCAGCCACAGGGCGTGGCCTGCAACCGTGGCATAATCGCGGTCTTCTGGCAGGTCGATGCCGATCCGGTCTGCCAGCAGGTCCATGGGCATCTGGCCCGACACCAGCAGGCTGCCATCCTCCCGCTCGACAATGTCGGGTTCATCATGCGCATCCCGATCCGAAGCGAAATGCCCGGCGATGGCGGACAGCAGGTCGGCGGGCGTCGCAATGCCCTCGAAATGGCCATATTCGTCATGCACCATCACCATGGGCACGTCGGCGCGGCGAAGCACTTCCAGCGCGTCCATGGCGTCGACCTGGTCGGGAACCACCTCCACGCGGCGCATCAACAATTCCAGGTTCAGCCGCTCCCCCCGGAACAGCGCCGTCATAATGTCGCGCGCCTGCACGACGCCGATAATATCCTCCACCGTGCCTCGGCCAACCGGCAGGCGCGTATGCGGCGTTTCCAGCAGGCGGGCGCGAATCGTCTCTTCCTCGGCATGAACGTCGATCCAGTCCACATCCATGCGCGGGGTCATGATCTCCCTCACCGGCCGGTCGGCCAGCCGCACGACGCCGGATATGATCGCGCGTTCGCTTTCCTCGATCACGCCCGACCGGGTCGCTTCTGCGACGATCAGGTGCAGTTCCTCCGCCGTCACATGGCTGTCCGACTCGCGAGTCATCCGCAGCATGCGAAAGATCAGCGCGCTCGACCCATCCAGCACCCAGACGACCGGAGCGGTGATCTTGGCCAGCCACAGCATCGGGGTGGCGACCAAGACCGCGATAGGCTCCGGCGCGCGCAGGGCAAATTGCTTGGGCACCAGTTCGCCGATGATCAGCGACGCATAGGTGGTCAGGCCGATCACCAGCGCAAAACCCAGATTATCCGACAGGTTGGGGGCAATGCCCAGGACCTGCAACCGTTCCCCGACCGGTCCGCCCAGGCTCGACCCTGAATAGGCGCCCGCGACGATGCCGATCAGGGTGATGCCGATCTGGACCGATGACAGGAATTTACCCGGATCGCTCGCCAGCGCCAACGCGGTGCGCGCGCCCCGCCGTCCCGCCTTCTCCAGCGCCTGGAGCCTTGGTCGACGGGCGGAAACGATGGCCAGTTCGGACATGGCGAACACACCGTTCAGCGCCACCAACGCAAGGATGATGACAAGGTCGGCCCAGGGAAAGGGCGTGAGAGCGTGCGGGGGGATCGTGGCCATGGCGGTCAACTACGCCCTATAGCGCTGATTCTTGCAGTTTCACAACCATCCTATCAGCCATCGTTCAGTTCGCTCGTGGAACAATCGGCTTTCCAGACCATTGGGAGCAAAGCCGCGGCAGTCGGCGCAAGTTTATAAGGGAATTGAACAAATGAGGATTTCTCATCGTATCTTGGGCACCGCAGGGCTGGCGGCCATGCTGGCTACCACTGCCTGCACGACCGACCCCAACACGGGCCAGCGTCAGATTTCGAAGGCCGCCATCGGCGGGATCGGCGGCGCGCTGGGTGGTTATCTGCTGGGCGACCTGGTCGGCGGCAGGCGCGACCGGACTGAAAAGATCCTGGGCGCAGGCATCGGCGCAGTCGCTGGCGCAGGGATCGGCGCCTACATGGACGCGCAGGAACGCAAATTGCGTGAAGACACCGCGGGCAGCGGCGTGGACGTGATCCGCGACGGCGACAATCTGGTCCTGCGCATGCCCTCTGGCATCACCTTCAACTATGACAGCGCCGCCGTGCAGCCCCAGTTCCAGCCGACGCTGAACGACGTTTCGGCGGTTCTGGCCCAATATCCCAAAACCTATATCGACGTGTACGGCCACACCGATAGCGATGGCACCGACGCCTATAATCAGGGCCTTTCCGAACGGCGCGCCCAGGCGGTGGCCAGCTATCTGACCACCCACGGCGTTCAGTCTGCGCGCATCGCCACGCGCGGCTATGGCGAAACGCAGCCCATCGCGTCGAATTCGACCGAAGAAGGCAAGGCAAGCAACCGCCGCGTCGAAATCAAGATCGCGCCGATCACGGAAAACGACGTGCGGACGTAATTCTCACGGACCGGGCGCTCGCCTCCAGCGGGTGCCCGGTCTCCCACCTAAAAGCTCGCGTTCAGCCCATCGATCACGAACTGCGCTGCCAATGCGGCGAGCAACACGCCCAGCAGCCGGGTGATCACCGCTTCGATCCGCGCGCCCAGCCGCGCCATTATCGGCCCGGCGGCCAGCAGCGAAACCAGCATCAGGCCCAGCGTCGCCAACACCGCCGCCATGACGACCGATCGCTCACCGATCCCGTCGGCGCGCGACATCAACAGCATCACGGTCGCGATGGAGCCCGGCCCAGCGATCATGGGCATCGCCATCGGAAAGACCGACACATCCTCGACCTCAGGCGTTTCGGCGATCTTGTGCGCCCGGTCTTCGCGCCTCTGGGTGCGCTTTTCGAACACCATGTCCATCGCGATGATGAACAGCATGATGCCGCCCGCAATGCGGAAACTGTCGAGCGCGATGCCCAGCACGCCCAGCAATTGCTTGCCCCACAAGGCAAAGATCAACAAAATCGCCGTCGCGATGCCGACCGCCCGGATCGCCATGGCGCGCCGCTGCGGACCGCTGGCTCCACTCGTCAGGCTGGCATAGATCGGCGCGCACCCCAACGGGTCGATCACCACGAACAGCGTTACGAAAGCGGAAATGAACAGCTCGGTCATGCGCCGCCGCCCGCCACGCGGTCGTCGATCACCATGTCATAGGCGCTGCCGTTCCACATGCGCACGGTTACATGCCGACCGCCGCCAGGGGACGCGTCCGCGCTCCAGATCAGGCTTTCATCGACCGGCGGGACCGAAGCGGCGGCGTCACCCGTTGGCCGGGGCTTGCAGCTTGCCACCTTGCCGACCAGGAATTCCGGTGCCTCGCGCGGAACGGCCAGCACATCGCGATGGTCGAGCACCCACTTCCACGCGCCCTTCTTGTCCCGGCGCCAGATCGTGGTGAAATAGCCCACGGCGCCGTCAGCCCCCGCCCAGTTGCCCGTCGACGCGGCGCTATTGCCGTCGCAGGAAACATAGATGGTGGACGGCGTCCGACTGACGGGCTGAGCCGGATCGGCGCGACCTTTCAGCCATTGCTTCGCCACTACCCGTTCGGGCACGAACATGATGGCGTCATCCGCCGCCATTTCGCGGAAGGCGGTCCACTGCCCCTTGTCCCGCACCAGGCGGTTGAACGCGATTTCGGTCGCGAAAACCGAACTTGGATCGGGCTGATGGCGCATGGGCGGACGTGCTGCGGTGAGCGCGATCAGCACGCTCACCATCAGAACGAACCGCCTTGCCTTCACAGCCCCTCCGGCTTGGGCAGCCCCGCGCGGGCATGAGCGGCGACCAGCGTATTGCGCAACAGGACGGCTATCGTCATCGGCCCCACCCCGCCGGGCACCGGAGTGATGGCGCGAACATGGGCCAGCGCTTCGGCAGTGGCGACGTCGCCCACGATTCGCGCCTTGCCATCTTCCGTATCGGTCACGCGATTGATGCCGACGTCGATCACGGTCGCGCCGGGTTTGATCCATTCGCCCTTCACCATTTCGGCGCGTCCCACGGCGGCCACGACGATATCGGCCCGATGCACGACTGAAGCCAGATCGCGGGTGCGGCTATGCGCAACCGTCACGGTGCAGTTTTCAGCCAGCAGCAGTTGCGCCATCGGCTTGCCCACAATGTTGGACCGACCCACGATGACCGCTTCCATGCCGGACAGGTCGCCCAGTTCATCCTTCAGCAGCATCACGCAGCCCAGCGGTGTGCAGGGCACCAACGCTTCCTGACCCGTCGCCAGCCGACCGGAATTGACCACGTGAAACCCGTCCACATCCTTGGCCGGATCGATGGCGGCAATGACGGATGCCTCGTCAATATGGTCGGGCAGCGGCAACTGGACCAGAATGCCGTCCACGCGGCCATCGGCGTTCAATTCTTCCACCAGGTCGAGCAATTCGTCCTCGCCGATGCTGGGGGGCAGCTTGAATTCCAGGCTTTCCATGCCCGCCTCAACCGTCATCTTGCCCTTGTTGCGGACATAGACGGCGCTGGCCGGATCCTCGCCCACCAGCACGACCGCCAAGCCCGGCTTGCGCCCGGTCGATGCCACGAAAGCCCCAACCCCTTCCGCCACGCGAGCGCGCAGTCCTGCGGCGAACGCCTTGCCGTCGATGATCTTGCCGATGGTCATGCTGCCTCAACCCGTTCCATGATGATGGTGGTAAGCCGCGACAATGCCAACGCCTGACCGCCGCCCTTGATCCGCAGCCGCTTTAGCCGGTTGGTGTCGCCTGACTCCAGAAAAATCGCGCTGCGGGGCCAATCGAGCCACTTCGCCATCAGGACGATCAGCGCCACATTGGCCCTGCCCTTTTCCGGCACGGCCCGGACGCGCGCAGACAGCCAGTCCGCCCCCTTTTCATCGGTCCACCGCCCCGCAACGTCGTCCCGCGATGCGCCGGGCGTCAGGCGGATGGCCAGGACCAGGTCGTCGCCGTCCTGGCTCCAGACGGTCACACCAGTCCGAAAATCGGCGGCAGGATCGCCTGGCGGATGATCAATATCGCCAACAGCACGACCATGGGCGACAGGTCGAGCGCCCCCAGGTCAGGCATGACCCGGCGGATGGGATTGTAGATCGGCGCTGTCATCCGATCGAGCGCCATGATGATGGTGCGGACCACGTCGCTGGACGTATTGATGACGTTGAAGGCGATCAGCCAGCTCATGATCGCCTGGATGATGATGATCCACCACAGCACGTCGAGCAGGATGACGATAATCTGATAGAGCGCGTAGGCCATGCCGTCTCCGATTTGATTGCAGGTGCTGTAGCCGAGGCAGGCACCGGCCTACAAGGCGGCCAGTCCGATTTCCTCAGATGGGCGTGGGATCACCGCCGCACCAACGTCCCCGCGCCGCGTTTGGTAAAGATTTCCAGCAGCATCGCATGGGGCACCCGGCCATCCAGTATGACCGCTGCGTCGACCCCGCCTTCCACCGCCTTCACGCAGGTTTCCAGCTTGGGGATCATGCCGCCGCTGATGGTGCCATCCTCCTGCAACAGCTTGATCGCCGCCGGGTCCAGATCGGTCAGTAACTGGCCTTGCTTGTCCAGCACGCCCGCAACGTCGGTCAGCAGGAAAAATCGCGAAGCATGCAGTTCCGCCGCGATTGCGCCCGCCATCGTGTCGGCGTTCACATTATAGGTTTCGCCGTCGGCACCGATCCCCACCGGCGCAACCACCGGAATGATGCCGCTGGCCGACAATGTGTCCAATATGCTGCGGTCGACCTTCACCGGATCGCCGACAAAGCCCAGGTCCACGTTCCGCTCGATCCCCGAATTGGGGTCGGGCGCGCGCGAACTGCCGACCTTTTCACACAGGACCAGGCCGCCATCCTTGCCCGAAATGCCCACGGCCCGCCCACCCGCGCCAGTGATCCAGCTGACGATTTCCTTGTTGATCGACCCGGCCAGCACCATTTCGGCGATTTGCGCCGTTTCCCGATCGGTCACGCGCAACCCGTTCACGAAACGCGATTCGACGCCCAGCTTCTTCAGCATCGCGCCGATCTGGGGTCCGCCGCCATGGATGACGACAACATTGATGCCGACCGCCTTCATCAGCACGACGTCCTCGGCGAAATTGCGCGCCGCTTCGGGGTCGCCCATCGCATGGCCGCCATATTTGACGACGAATGTCTGCCCGGCATAACGCTGCATATAGGGCAGCGCTTCAACCAGGGTTTCGGCCTTTGCGAGGAGCGCGGGATCGGGGGCGTGCTTATTGTTCATGCGCGCGCGCATAAGGCCATATGGGAACGGGGGCAAGTTTCGGCAGAACCTTGAGCGCGCCTCACCAGGCCACCCGCCTCACCAGGCCATCCGATATTTGACGCCCATGGCCTGCGCCAGATGACGCTGCCGCCGTTCCACCGCTTCGCCGAACAGGTCCGTGTCGACGCCACGCAATCGCAATTCCAGCGTATCGCCCGCCATTTCCAGCTTGGACGCCAGCAATGGCCCCTCGACCCCGCCCGAAAGCCGCTGGCCCAACCGAATCGCCAGACCCCATAGCGATGCTCTTTTCAGCGCGGCAGCGGACGCCAGGCCTTCGATCCCCGCCGCTATGGTCGCGCCACCGCCGAAATTGCTGTGCAGCGCTTGCGCCAGCATCGCCCGTTCCGCAACGGTGATGCCCACCCAATTGCTGTGCAGCGCGATCTCCACGCCGCGTTCCGCGCGGAAATCCGGGTTCGCGCGCCATCCGACATCGGCCAGCAGGCACGCCGCACGGCGGATGCGCCGCCATGCTTCGCCATCGTCCAGGAACAGCGGCGCGATCCAGCGGTCGACCATGTCGCCATGACCGGCAAAGCGCCCCTGCGCCTCCCCTTCCGCCTCCGCCGCGACCAGCAACGGGTCATGGGCACGGATGGCGGGCGGCAGGTCGCCGAACAACAGCCCTTCGCGCAAGCCATAGGCCGAAACGATCAGCTCGCTCGATTTCAACTGGCGGACGATGACGGACAGCAGCGCGGCGGCGTCCGGCAGGGTCGGGATGCGCGATCCCGTCATCGCCGGAATCTCCTTCAACCGGGCGCGGCCGACATGGGACACGATGCGGGTCAACTGTTCGGCGCGGCTTGCGTCCATCGCATATTGGTGGACGACCGGCAGCGGAAATTGCGTAAGCTGCATGTCGAAACGGGCCAGCGACCGCCACGACCCCCCGACCATGTAGAAAGGCAGGCCGGGTTCGATGCCGGGGTCCGCCTTCGCCAGCATCTTCTTCACCTGCCGTTCCAGCGCAGACGGACCCTTCGCCCGGATTTGCGGCAGGCGCAGCACGCCCAGCGGCAGGGAAATGGTTTCGTGCACGGCCCCGTCCCTGATCCGCGCCAGTTCCAGGCTGCCGCCGCCCAGGTCGCCGACGATACCGTTCGCCGTGGGTATGCCCGACAGCACGCCATAGCCTGCCGCCACCGCTTCCTGCGCGCCGGACAGCAATTCGACGTCCAGTCCCATCGCCTTGGCGCGAACGATGAAATCCTGGCCATTGGCGGCGTCGCGCACGGCGGCGGTGGCGACGCAGCGGACTTCCTGCACGTCCATGTCGCGGCACAGATGGGCAAATCGGCTGATGGCGCGCAGCCCCCGCTCCATCGCCTCCGGCTCAATCTGTCCGGTGCGGCCCAGCGACGCCCCTAATCCCGCCATCACCTTTTCATTGAACAGGGTGAAAGGGATGCGGCGGGGTCCGTCATAGACGACCAGCCGGACGCTGTTCGAACCGATGTCGATGATGGCCGTGCGCGCCTTCGCATTGGCGGGCGATGTCACCATAGTGTCGGCGATCGCCCGGACCTGGCTCAACATCGAATTCATCGGTGTCAGCCCCGCCCTCGCAGCCTTAGCGTCGGCACGGCCCCGCTGTCGATCGCCGCGCCACGGCCCGACAGTGACGGATTGGTCATGAAATACCGATGCAGGTTGAATGGCCGGTCGCTCGGATCGACCCGCGCATAATGACCGTCATGGTCCAGTTCCCAGCTCTGTTCCGTATCGATCAGGTTGGCGACCATCACCTGGTCCAGAATCTGGTCGTGCACGGTCGGATTTTCCACCGGTGCCAGGAACTCGACGCGGCGGTCGAAATTCCTCGGCATCCAGTCGGCTGAACTGATGTAGACTTTCGCGCCGTTATTGGGCAGCGCCTTGCCGTTGCCGAACACGGTGATGCGGCTATGTTCCAGGAAACGCCCGACCACCGACTTCACGCGGATATTGGCCGACATGCCCGGCACGCCCGGACGCAGGCAGCATATGCCGCGCACGATCAGGTCGATCTGGACCCCGGCATTGCTGGCCGCATATAGTTTTTCGATGATGGCGGGGTCGACCAGCGAATTCATCTTGGCCCATATGGTGCCGGGCCGCCCGGCGCGAACATGGCCGATTTCCGCGTCGATCAGATCGCACAGCCGGTTGCGCAGGTCGCGCGGGCTCATGACCAGCTTTTCCAGGCGCTGCGGTTCGACATAGCCGGTGATATAGTTGAACAGCGCCGCCGCGTCGCGCCCATAGGCCGGGTCCGCGGTAAAGAAGCTCAAATCCGTATAGATGCGCGCCGTAACCGGGTGATAATTGCCCGTCCCGAAATGGCAGTAGGTGCGAAACGCCTCGCCCTCCCGGCGGACGACCATCGACACCTTGGCATGGGTTTTCCAGTCGATGAAGCCATAGACCACCTGCACGCCCGCGCGCTCCAGCGCCGCGGCCCACATCAGGTTCTGCTCCTCGTCGAACCGCGCTTTCAGCTCCACGACCGCCGTCACCGACTTGCCCGCTTCGGCGGCGTCGATCAGGGCGCGGATAATCGCCGACTGCTTCCCCGCGCGGTACAGCGTCTGCTTGATCGCTACGACGTCCGGGTCCGACGCCGCTTGTTTCAAAAACGAAACGACCACGTCAAACGCTTCATAGGGGTGATGGACGACAATGTCCTTCGCCCGGATCGCCGCGAAACAATCCCCGCCATATTCACGAATGCGTTCCGGGAATCGCGGGGCAAACGGCTCGAATTTCAAATCAGGCCTGTTTTCATCCACCACGCCCGACAAATCGCCGATGCCGACGAAACCCTCGACCTCCGCGATCATCGCCTCATGCCCTTGCAGCATGTCCTGCAACATTTCCTCGACCGGTTCGGGAATCCGCTCTTCAATCTCCAGACGGATGACACGACCCCGGCGGCGACGCTTGATGGCGCTGCGGAAATGGCGGACCAGATCCTCCGCCTCTTCCTCGATTTCGATGTCGCTGTCGCGGATGATGCGAAACACGCCACTGTTGCGAACGCGATATCCGGGGAACAGGTCAGCGGAAAAACGCCGGATCACCGCTTCAAGCGCCATGTAGCGGGCATGATCACCAGGCACCCGAACGAAACGCGCCAGCGAGGATGGGATCATCACCAGTTCCCGGATCGGCTGCCGGTCGGACAGGCGCTCAAGGTCGAAGACGATCGAAAGTCCCTGATTGGGAATGAAGGGAAATGGGTGGGCAGGGTCCAGCGCCTGAGGCGTCAGGATGGGGAAAACCTGGGTCAGGAAATGCTCGCGCAGCCAGCTTTCGCTCGCCTTGTCCATTTCGCTGCCGGGGCCGATCACCTCTATTCCGACCTGCGTCAATTCGCCGTGAAGCGCGCCCCAGACCTTTTGCTGCGCCACCATCAGGCGCGTCGTTTCGTCGGCGATGGCGGCAAGCTGTTGCGCCGGGGTCAGGCCGTCGGCTGAACGCATGTCGACATCCTGCAACTGCTGGCCCTTCAGCCCCGCAACCCGGACACTGAAAAATTCATCGAGGTTCGCGCCAGAAATGGACAGAAAACGCAGCCGTTCCAGCAATGGATGAGCGCGGTTCATCGCCTCTTCCAACACGCGCCGATTGAACGCCAGCCAGGACAGTTCCCGGTTGAAATAGCGGTCGCCCGGCAGGATCATGCTGGCGGAGGGATCAGCTTCGGCCACGTTTCACTCGCGCTGGATCAAAAATGACGGTCATCCGGGACTATAGGCAAAAATGCGGACCCGTGCAGGGTCTCTTTCGCCATAGCGACGGAAATCTTACGCCCCGATGACAACGCCGCCTCATTCAGGACATGTGTGACCCCGGCAATAGCGGCATAGCTTCGCTCGATCCGGCGCAGCAGCCAGTCGGGCAGGTCCGCCGCGTGGGCCGCGCCCATCCGCGCCAGCGCCCGTTCGATCAGGGCGCGGGCCAATGGCTCATCGGGTTGCGCGATGGAAATGAACGGAGCAGCGGCCAGCCGCGAACGCAAATCAGGCAGCGCGACCTGCCACTGCGTCGGCGATTCCCGTCCAATCAACAGCAGCGGCCGACGGCTGGTCTGCGCGTCGTTCCATGCGTTGAAAAGCAACAGCTCGTCCTGCCCCTGCGCGTCGTCGATCACGACCCCGCCGCTCAAGGCCGCGAAACGACGTCCCAGCATGGAACGGCCCGACAGCGGCGGCCCGCCCAACACGGTGACCGCCAGCGGCCAGCCCTGCCAGCCTTCCAGATGGCGGACGGCAATGCGATTGGCCTCGCTGACCAGATAGTCATCGTCCGCTCCCTGCCCTGGCCAGTCGAACGGCAGGCTGATCTGGCTCATTGCGGGACCGGCGCTCCGGTCGCCGGGGCCGCACCCTGACGCCTGATGCGCAAGGTGGAGCCAGCCACGCTCACGCCATAGCCGCGCGCCTGCAGCGCCGCGCGCAGCGCTTCAGCCGATCCTTCATAACTGACCTGCATGACGGACGTGCCGCCCAGCGCCAGGCTGCTGGTGCTGGCGGATCGCACCCCCGGAACAGCGCGCAAGGCGGCCTCTCCCTGGGTGACCGATCCTACGTCCGGCGTATCGAACTGGATCGAAAAACTGCTGACCCCACCCTGCGAACCGGGCAATTCAAAGCCATTCAGCGGCTGTTCGGCGGCATTTTCGATCTCAAGCGCGTCGGGATTCACCGGCTCTTCGATGATCAGCGAAGGGTCGGGCCTCAGTCGGCCATCATTAAGGGCGGCGGTATAAAGCTGGTCGATCCGCCGTGCCGCTTCGTCCAGCATCTGGGGGATGGCGCTTTCGGTCGATGCGCGCAGCGAAAAGCTGGCGCCGATCAGCCGGTCGTCCGGGCCATAGCGGGCTGTGAAGGTGCCGGTGACCGGCCCGCCGGGCCATTGCCGTTCCAGCCGGGCGATCGGCACCACCACATCGGCGGCCCCATATTGGTCCAGCAGCACGCGCCACCACAGCCGTCCGCGCCGACCGGTCTGCCCGGCGTTCAACAGGATGGGGTCGGCAATCGAACCGCTGACCCGCACATAATCGATGGCGCTTTCCCCGGTGCGAAAACGCGCCCACGCCTTCTGCCATTCATTGATGCGCTCATAGGACACGGCCGACCCGCCGTCCCACATGACCGGTATGACCAGCAATGGCGGCGATCGGACGACCTGCCCCGAAACGCCCAGCAATTGCCCGGTCCGGGCGCGGTCGAACAGCATGCCAAGCGTCGCGACATAGCGGGTCGGGCCGATCTGTTCATATTCGATCTCTATGCCGGAAATCATCGCTTCCAGTTGCGAATCGGAAAGACTGGGGATGCCCGCCGCGCCATGGGTGCGGGTCCACAACATGCGCCATGCCTGCCGCTGCGCCAGCCGCCAGCCGGCCTCGCGGGCGCTGTTCGCGTCCTTGCCCAGCACATCGACCTTGATCCCGCTGACCTGATAATCGCCGCCGCTGGCTATAGGCGGCACACCACGTTCGCCCTCCATCTGCGCGAACAGCGCGGCGGCGGCCAGGCCGAGCGCCACTGCCGCCATGATCTGGACGGGCCGCGACAGCAGGTGGAGCAGCGAGGAAAGCCGGAAAGTCGGGCGTTGAATGGGTGCGGAAAGGCTCACGCGCGCCCTTTTGGCGAGATTTGCCTCCGATGCCAAGCGGCAACCCATTTACCGTTCCGTTTTCCGCGTCATTGTTCTAGTGGGGCCAGCCATGAGCGACACCGAATCCTATAGCTACGCCAAAGCTGGCGTGGACATCGCGGCAGGCAATGCGCTGGTCCGCGCCATCGCCCCCTTGGCCAAGGCGACCCGCCGTCCTGGCGCTGACGCTGAACTGGGCGGCTTTGGCGGCTTCTTCGACCTGAAGGCCGCTGGCTATGACGACCCGCTGCTGGTCGCGGCCAATGACGGCGTCGGCACAAAGCTCAAGCTCGCGATCGACCATGACCGCCATGACGGCGTCGGCATCGACCTTGTCGCCATGTGCGCCAACGACCTCATCGTGCAGGGCGCGGAGCCGCTTTTCTTCCTCGACTATTACGCCACCGGCAAGCTGGAGAGCGGCGTCGCCGAACGCGTGATCGCTGGCATCGCCGAAGGCTGCAAGCAAGCTGGTTGCGCGCTGATCGGCGGCGAAACCGCCGAAATGCCGGGCATGTATGCCGCCGGAGACTATGACCTCGCCGGATTCTGCGTCGGCGCTGTGGAACGGTCCCAAGCGCTCACCGGCAACAAGGTGAAGGCTGGCGACGTCCTCCTCGGCCTCGCCTCCTCGGGCGTCCACTCCAACGGCTTCTCCCTCGTCCGCCGCCTCGCCGCCGACAAGGGCTGGAAGCTCGACCGCCCAGCCATCTTCGACAATGAAGTGCTGCTGATCGACGCGCTGATGGCTCCCACCCGCATCTATGTGAAGGCACTGCTCCCGCTCGTGCGCGGCGGCAAGATCAACGCGCTCGCCCACATCACCGGCGGCGGCCTCCTCGAAAACATCCCCCGCGTCCTGCCCGAAAGCTGCCATGCCGTGGTCGATGCCGACGCATGGGAACAGCCGCGCCTGATGGCCTTCCTGCAAGCGCAGGGCCATATCGAGCCGGAAGAAATGGCCCGCACCTTCAACTGCGGCGTCGGCATGGTGCTCGCCGTGGACGCTGACGCGGCCGACAGCGTCACCGCCGAGCTGGAAGCCGCAGGCGAAACGGTCGTCCGCGTCGGCATTATCGAAGCAGGCGAAAAAGGCTGCACCGTCAAAGGCAGCCAGGAAACCTGGAGCGCCAAGGCCGACTGGACCGCCACGCATCTGGGTTAGATCAACCAATCCCCCTCCCGCTGGCGGGAGGGGTTAGGGGAGGGCATGTCACAGGGGTCGGCTTGAGCAAGCCCACCCCCGACACCTCCCGCCAGCGGGAGGGGAGTTCCCCATGCAAAAGGCAAAAGTCGGCGTTTTGATATCCGGGCGGGGGTCCAACATGGCGGCGCTGCTCTACGCCGCCAAGCATCCGTCCTGCCCCTATGAAATCGTCCTCGTCGCCGCCAACGATCCGGACGCCGCTGGCCTCACCCTCGCACAAGCGGAAGGCATCCCGACCTTCGCCCAAAGCCATAAAGGCATGAAACGCGCCGAGTTCGATCAGATCATCGACGCGCAATTGCGGGCAGCTGGCGTCCAATATGTCGCCCTCGCCGGTTACATGCGCCTGCTCTCACCCGAATTCGTCGCGGGCTGGGAAAACCGGATGCTCAACATCCACCCCAGCCTCCTCCCCAAATATAAGGGCCTCGACACCCACCAAAAGGCGCTCGACGCGGGCGACAGCCATGCGGGCTGCTCGGTCCATGTCGTCACCAGCGAACTGGACGACGGCCCGGTGCTGGCGCAGACGGAGGTCGCCATCCTGCCGGGCGACACTGCCGACAGCCTGGCCGCGCGCATCCTCATCGCCGAGCATCAGCTCTATTCCCGCACCCTCGCCGACTTCGTCACCCGCGAGCGCCAGCCCGAATGGCTGCTCGCCAAGGTTCGCGAACGCGCCCTCGCCCTCCCCCAGGCGGACGAGGTGACATCGCACGGCATGCCCTGCTTCGGCATCGAAAAGGGCAAGAAGTTCGCCTATTTCAGCCATGATCATCATAGCGACAACATTACCGCCCTGCTCGTCAAGACCACCGCGCCCGAAGAACAGGCGATGCTGATCGACAGCGACCCCGCCCGCTATTTCCGCCCCGCCTATTTCGGCGACGGCTGGGTCGGCATCCGCCTCGACCTTGGCGACACCGACTGGGACCATATTGACGACCGTCTGGCGAAAAGCTGGCGGGACATCGCCCCCAAGAAGCTGCTCGGCCTTATGGACATTGCGGACGAATTTTAAGGAAGACGTGTTCCTGCGCAGGCAGAAACCCAGTGGAAACGGCCGAACTGGGCTCCTGCCTGCGCAGGAGCACCTCCACTTCCATTTTCAGCGGTTTCGCACCACATAGGCAGCCATGACCGACAGCCCCACCGCCGCCATCGAAATCACAAACCTCACCAAAGTCTATGCGGGCGGCAAGCGCGCGCTCGACAATATCAGCCTGACCATCCCGCGCGGGCAGATTTACGGCCTGCTCGGCCCCAACGGCGCGGGCAAGTCGACGACGATCAACATCCTCGCTGGCCTCGTCAACAAGACCAGCGGCAGCGCAAAGATCTGGGGTTTCGACATCGACCACAACCCCCGCAACGCCAAGAACAGCATCGGCATCGTGCCCCAGGAAATCGTCTTCGACCCCTTCTTCACGCCGTTCGAAACGCTGGAAAATCAGGCGGGCTATTATGGCGTGCCCAAGGAACGCCGCCGCTCGATGGAACTGCTGCGCGCCGTGCATCTGGAGGATAAGGCCAATGCCTATGCCCGCACCCTGTCGGGCGGCATGAAGCGCCGCCTGCTGGTGGCAAAGGCGATGGTCCACTCGCCGCCGATCCTCGTGCTGGACGAACCGACCGCAGGCGTGGACGTCCAGCTTCGCCAGCAACTTTGGGCCTATGTGCGCGAACTCAACGCGCAGGGCGTCACCATCGTCCTCACCACCCATTATCTCGAAGAGGCCGAGGAACTGTGCGACCGGATCGGCATCATCAACCATGGTCGCCTGATCACCGACAAGCCGACCCGCGAACTGATCGCCATGGCGCAGGAAAAGGTCGTGCAAGTGACCGTCGACCGCGACATCGCCACCCCGCCGGACGCCCCCTGTTTCGAAAAGGTCGAACTATCCGACCCGCGCACGCTCACCATCACCTATATGAAGGACCGCGCCAACGCCGGACAGGTGCTAAGCGCCGTCCAGGCCAGCGGCCTCTCAATCGTGGATGTCGTCACGAGAGACCCGGATTTGGAGGACGTCTTCCTCAACCTCACGGCAGCGGCGTGAAGGAAGACCAGCCAGTTCCCCCTCCTGCAAGCGAGAAGGGGACGCCACCTGCTCCCCCTCCCGCAAGCGGGAGGGGGCTGGGGGGTGGGCCAGCGCAACCTTTCAAAAACAGAAACACAGCTCGCGCGAAACAGCTAAGAAACACCGCCCCCAATCCTGAACGACTATTGTGGCAACAACTCCGTGCCCGCAAACTCGGCCCCAAATTCAGCCGCCAGATGCCAATAGGCCCCTATTTCGCCGATTTCCTCTGCCGCGAACTGAACCTCATCATCGAGATCGATGGGGAAAGCCATGATCACCGCGCAGCCTATGATCAGCAACGAGACGATTACTGCCTCGCCCGAGGCTATCAAATCTTGCGCTTTTCCAATGCCGATGTGATGAAAAACCTCGAAGGCGTCATAACGCACATCCAGACCACCCTTGCGCAGGCCCACCCCCGGCCCCTCCCGCAAGCGGGAGGGGAGCAGTAGAAGTAATGCCCACCACCACTCACGATGTCGTCATAATCGGCTCCGGCGCCGCCGGTCTCACCGCCGCCATCAACCTGGCGCAGGACCGCAAGGTGGTGGTGCTGGCCAAGGCATCGCTGGACAGCGGCTCGACCAACTGGGCGCAGGGTGGCATTGCCGCGGTGCTGGACGGCGGCGACAGCTTCCAGGCGCATGTCGACGACACGATGGTCGCGGGCGCCGGACTCAACAATCTGGAAACGGTGGAATTCGTCGTTTCCGAAGCGCCCGCCGCGATTGATCGACTTGCGCAGCTGGGCGTTCCCTTCAACGGCGGGGAGGAATTTGGCGAGCGCTGGCACCTGACGCGTGAAGGCGGGCATAGTCATCGCCGCATCGTTCATGTCGATGACGCGACCGGCCACGCGGTGCAGGTCGCCCTGCTCAAGGCCGCGCGCGCCAATCCCAACATCACCCTGCTCGAGGATATGGTCGCCATCGACCTCATCACATCCCGCCATGGCGAGCGCTACTCTGGCGACGGCCATGTCTGGGGCGTGTACGCCTTCAACAAGCGGACAAAGCATGTCGACGCGCTGCTAGGGAAAGCGACGATCCTCTGCACCGGCGGAGCGGGCCGCACCTATCTCTTCTCGACAGCACCCCGCGGAGCCACCGGGGACGGCATCGCCATGGCCTGGCGCGCGGGCTGCCGCGTCTCCAACATGGAAATGAACCAGTTTCACCCGACCTGCCTCTATAATCTGGAGGTCAAGAATTTCCTGATCACCGAAGCGGTGCGTGGCGAAGGCGGCCATCTGAAGCTCCCCCCCGGCGTTCCCGGCGGCGGAGAACGCTTCATGCCTCGCTTCGACCCGCGCGGCGAACTTGCACCGCGCGACGTCGTTGCGCGCGCTATCGACCATGAAATCAAGCGGCTGGGGCTGGATTATGTCCATCTCGACATCAGTCATCAGCCGCCCGAATTTGTGAAGCAGCACTTCCCCACCATCTACGCGCGATTGCTGGACATCGGCATCGACATCACGAAAGAACCGATCCCGGTCGTGCCTGCCCAGCATTATACCTGTGGCGGCGTGATCATCGATCTTGATGGCCGCACCGACCTGCCCGGCCTGTATGCGGCAGGCGAAGTCACTGAAAGCGGCCTCCACGGGGCCAATCGCCTGGCGTCCAATTCCCTGCTGGAATGCTTCGTTTTCGGCGAAGCCGCAGCCCGGCACATCCGTGCGCATTGGGACGACCTGCCCCCGCCGCCGCGAATCCGGCCCTGGGACGAAAGCCGGGTCAGCAACAGCGACGAAGAAGTCATCGTCCAGCATAATTGGAAGGAAATCCGCCGGTTCATGTGGGACTATGTCGGCATCGTGCGCACGACCAAGCGGTTGGAGCGGGCGCTGCACCGGATCGACCTGCTCGCCAAGGAAGTGGACGAATATTACGGCCACTTCCGCGTCACGCCCGACCTCATCGAACTACGGAACCTGCTGGAAGTCGCCCGTCTGGTCGTCCGCTCAGCGCTCCGCCGCAAGGAAAGCCGGGGGCTTCACTACACGCTGGATTATCCCGACATGCTGCCGACCGCTGTGGATACGGTTCTGGCGCCATGAGATCGAAGGATGAACCGCTCGCTGGCGCACCACCCTTAGCGGATCAGAAACTGTTTCAGCGCAGCCGCGAAGCGCGCGGGCTGGTCCTCCATGACGACATGGCCGCTGGGACCGATCGGGGCCAGCTTCACATCCTTTTTGGCGGCATAGGCGGCGCGGAAAGTGCGACCGATCTGCGCTGACTGCGCCGGATCGGACCCGACAGCATAGACCACTTCCATAGGCGCGCCGATCCGCCCCAATTGCGGCCCCAGATCGACATTGGCCAGGTCGCGCAGGGCGTTGGCGATCACATCAGGATCGCTACCGCGCGCGCCCGGCGCTTCGGCCAATATCTGCGCCAGATAGGCGCGGCCCGCTTTGGTCCCGGTAAAATATTGACTGAGTTGTCCGGCAAGATAGCCCATGCCGCGCGCGGTGCCACCGACCATCGCCGCGCCTGCGGGCAACATGTCCACGACCATGATCCGCGCCGCCACAGCCTTCAACCCCAGCATCATCGCCAAAGTCCCGCCCATGCTATGGCCAACGACGGCGGGGCGCACCAGTCCGGCGGTCCGAACGTAACGCGCAATCTCATCGGCGATCGGCTGGATCAGCGGCCCGCTGGCGTTCGCGTCAGGCGCCAGCCCGGCAAAGCCGCGCACATGGACCAGGTGCCAGCGACAGCCGGGGATCTTGTCCAGTACGTCGCTCCACAGCCCCGGTCCGCTCGCCAGGCCGGGAATCAACAGGACATCGCGCCCCTGCCCGCGCGTCGTCACCGCAATCCTGCGCGACACGAACGGCGCGGACGCCGCCCTCGCGCCGCCCTGATCGAACAAAAGCATCCCAGCGCAGGCCCCAGCCCCGACCCGCAGCAATCTTCGCCTGTTAATGACCGGATCATTCATGCATTCGCCTCCTTGCCCATTCCGGCTGAACGAAAGGTGAGCGCTACGCGTCAAAACGTTCAGGCTCCTTACATCGCAAATGTGGAATCATTCGTCGCATCTTCCTTGTCAGCGGAACGAGGCAAAGCGCCTAATCACAGGAGAGTTCGGGGACGTTAATGTATAAGCGAAATGGTGGGCGCGGTTGGCGCCCGGAAGGCGGATCGGCCCGCCTCATTCTGTTGGTAGCGGCGCTGTCTGCCTGCGTCAGCGCTCCGGTGGAGCCTCAGGCCCGTGCCACCCAAAGGGTGCAGCCGACCACGGCCACTTTCCCGATCAAGCGGGTCGCAAATCCCCCCAAGTCCTTCGAGGAACTGGATGTAGACCAACGGGATACCCCGCCTCCCGCACTGGTTAGCGTCGTGCGCAATCTGGGGCAGAGTTTCCAGGGCAAGGTCGGCATTGCGGTGCGCCGTATCGGCAGCGACTGGACTGTCGCATGGAATGGCAATGCACTTTTCCCCCAGCAGAGCGTATCCAAGCTGTGGGTTTCGATGACCTTTCTGGACGCGGTGGACAGGGGCAAGATCCGACTGACCGACACCACGACCATCACCAGAAAAGACCTTACCCTCTTTCACCAGCCGAGCGCAGCGCTTGTCGGCAATACCGGCTGGACCACCAGCTATGCCGACCTGATGCGCCGGGCCATGATGCAGAGCGACAACACGGCGAACGACACATTGCTGCGCGCGGTCGGCGGTCCCGAAGCCGTGCGCGGATTCCTGGCGCGGCGAACGATCAAGGATATTCGCTTCGGCCCAGGCGAGCGGCTGTTGCAAGCCACCACCGCGGGCCTCGATTGGCGGCAGGATTATTCGATCGGCCGCAATTTCTATGCTGCCCGGTCCAGGCTTCCCAAGTCTGTGCGGGAAAAGGCACTCGACAATTATCTTGCCAGTCCACCGGACGGCGCTGCCCCCACCTCCATCGTCAAGGCACTGGCGAAGCTGAAGGAAGGCGAAATGCTTTCCCCCGCATCCAGCCAGCTGCTGCTATCGATCATGAGCCAGGCGAAGACCGGGCCGCAGCGCATTAAGGGCGGCGTCCCGGCGGGGTGGAAATATCTCCACAAAACCGGAACGGGACAGGATCTGGCTCCACGTTCGACCGGCTATAACGACATTGGCATCATGACTGCGCCCGATGGCACCAGCTACGCGGTGGCGGTCATGATCGGTAGCACCACATTGCCTATCCCTGGCCGATGGGAATTGATGCAGGCGGTGGCAAAGGCTGTCGCAGCGAATCACGAAAAGCGGTGAAGGACAGTCTGTATCGCGTGAACAGGTAGACCGCCTGTTCACGCTCCAACCCTTGATCAGTCCAGATTCGGCCTCAGCCACCGCTCCGCCGTTTCCACATCCATCCCGATCCGCTGGGCATAATCTTCCAACTGGTCGCGGCCGACGCGGGCAACGCCGAAATATTCGGCCTGCCCATGCCCGAAGTAAAAGCCGCTGACCGCCGCGGTAGGCAACATCGCCAGGCTTTCCGTCAATGTGATCCCGGTCGCATGGTGCGCATCCAGCATATCGAACAGCAGCGGCTTCAGGCTGTGGTCCGGGCAGGCGGGATAGCCCGGCGCCGGGCGGATGCCGCGATACTGCTCCCGTATCAGCGCGTCGTTGGTCAGTTGCTCGCCTTCCGCATAGCCCCATAGGGCGGTGCGGACATAATGATGCAGCCGCTCGGCAAAGGCTTCGGCCAGACGGTCGGCAAGCGCCTTGAGCAGGATATCCGAATAATCGTCGATCGCATTTTTGAACCGCGCCAGATGCGGTTCGATGCCATGGATCGACACGGCAAAGCCGCCTATCCAGTCACCGTCATGGCTGATGAAGTCGGCCAGGCACATATTTGCCCGACCCTCGCGCTTGGCGATCTGCTGGCGCAGCATCGGCAGGGTGACGTGCTTCTCATCCTCGACATGGACGATGATGTCGTCGCCCTCCCGGCGGCAGGGCCACAGTCCCGCCACCCCGCGCGCCGTCAGCCATTTTTCGCTGATGATCCGGTCCAGCATGTTCTGCGCGTCCTTGAACAGGCTGGTGGCGCTTTCGCCCACAACCTCATCCTGCAGGATCGCCGGATAATTGCCTGCCAATTCCCATGCCCGGAAAAAGGGGGTCCAATCGATATAGTTGATCAGGTCCTTAAGGTCCCAATCGGGAAAGCGGTGGATGCCCGGCAGCAGCGGGCGGGGCGCCTTGAGGGCTTCGTCCATTTCGAAGGCATTGGCGCGGGCATCCTCTATGCTCAAAAGCTGACTTTGCCCCTTGCCCGCCCGCGCCTTGCGGACATGCTCATAATCATCCTTCGTCTTCGTGACGAAATCATCCTTCTGCGTTTCGGAAAGCAGTGCGGTCGCCACCCCCACGGCGCGGCTGGCGTCCAGCACATGCACGACCGGCCCCGTGAAAGCCGGGTCGATGCGCAAGGCGGTATGCACGCGCGACGTGGTCGCGCCGCCAATCAACAGCGGCATGGTCATGTTGGCGCGCTGCATTTCCTGCGCCACCGTCACCATCTCGTCCAGCGAAGGGGTGATAAGGCCGGACAGGCCGATCATGTCCGCGTCATTCTCATTCGCGGCCTTGATGATGTCCTGCCACGGCACCATCACGCCCATGTCGATGACGTCAAAGCCGTTGCACTGCAGCACGACGCCGACGATGTTCTTGCCGATATCATGCACGTCGCCCTTGACGGTCGCCATGATGATCTTGCCCTTGCCCTTCGCGCCAGGTTCCTTGGCTGCCTCGATGAAGGGCAGCAGGTGCGCCACCGCCTTCTTCATGACGCGCGCGGATTTCACGACCTGCGGCAGGAACATCTTGCCCGCGCCAAACAGGTCGCCGACGACATTCATGCCGTCCATCAACGGGCCTTCGATCACCTCGATCGGCTTGGTGGCGGACAGGCGCGCTTCCTCGGTGTCTTCGACCACATACATGTCGATGCCCTTGACCAGCGCATGTTCCAGCCGCTTTGACACCGGCCAGCCGCGCCATTCCTGCGCCGCCTTTTCCGAAGCTGCATCCTTGCCCTTGTAGCTTTCCGCCAGCGCGACGAGACGATCGCCCGCTTCGGGATCGCTGTTCAGCAGCACATCCTCGCACGCCTTGCGCAGTGCCGGGTCGATCGCGTCGTAAACGTCGAGCTGCCCGGCATTGACGATCGCCATGTCCAGCCCGGCCGGAATGGCGTGGTAGAGGAAGACGCTGTGCATCGCCCGCCGCACCGGCTCATTGCCGCGGAAAGAAAAGCTGAAGTTCGACAGCCCGCCCGAAATATGGACATGCGGACAGCGCGCCTTGATTTCGCGGCACGCTTCGATGAAGTCGACCCCGTAATTATTATGCTCTTCGATCCCCGTCGCCACGGCGAAGATATTGGGGTCGAAGATGATGTCCTCCGGCGGAAAGCCGATGGTCATCAACAATTTATAGGCGCGTTCGCAAATTTCGACCTTGCGCGCCTGCGTGTCCGCCTGCCCCGTTTCGTCAAAGGCCATGACCACGACCGCCGCGCCATAGGCCATGCACTTGCGCGCGTGATCCAGAAAGGCTTCCTCGCCCTCCTTCATGCTGATCGAATTGACGATCGGCTTGCCACTGACGCATTTCAGCCCCGCCTCGATCACCTCCCATTTGGAGCTGTCGATCATCACCGGCACGCGGCTGATGTCCGGTTCAGAGGTCATCAGCTTCAGAAAGGTCGTCATCGCCTCGACCGCATCGAGCAGGCCTTCGTCCATGTTGACGTCGACGATCTGCGCGCCATTTTCAACCTGGTCGCGGGCAATGTCGATGGCGGCGGCATAGTCGCCCGCCATGATCAGCTTCTTGAACTTGGCCGAACCGGTGACGTTGGTGCGCTCACCGATGTTGACGAATGTGGCGCCAGAAAGATCGGGGGATTGGGTCATGTCATTCTCTTCCCCCCTCCCGCAAGCGGAAGGGGAAACAATCTTACGCAGCAATATGCATCGGTTCGAGGCCCGCAAGCCGCGTCACGACCGACAGTTCCGGCACGACGCGAGGCTTGTGCCCCTCAAGCGCCTTCGCTACCGCGCCGATATGCGCGGGCGTCGTGCCGCAACAGCCGCCGACCATGTTCACCAGCCCCTCATCCACCCACTGACGGATGAGCGAAGCGGTCGTTTCCGGCAACTCATCATATTGCCCCAGTTCATTGGGCAGCCCGGCGTTGGGATAGGCCAGGATCAGCGTGTCGGCATTCTTCGCCAGCTCGCTCAAATAAGGCCGCAGCAAATCCGCCCCAAAAGCGCAGTTCACGCCGATCGTCAGCGGCTTCAGATGCCGCAACGAATACCAAAAGGCATTGATGGTGTGCCCGGACAGATTGCGCCCTGACATGTCGGTAATCGTAAAGCTCAACATCAGGGGCACTGGCCGCCCCGCCGCCGCTTCAGCCTCCCGCGCCGCCATGCCCGCCGCCTTGGCGTTCAGCGTGTCGAAGCAGGTCTCGACCAGCAGAAAATCGACCCCACCTTCGATCAGCGCGTCGCACTGCTCGCGATAGTCGGCCTTCAGCGTATCATAATCGACCTCGCGATAGGCGGGGTCGTTGACGTCAGGCGAGATGGACAGCGTCTTGTTCGTCGGCCCGATGGACCCAGCGACGAAGCGCGGTCGCCCGTCCTTGGCGGTGGCCTTCTCACAGGCTTGCCGGGCCAGCTTTGCGGCGGCGATGTTGATGTCCCAGACCAGATGTTCGCAGCCATAATCGGCCATCGCGATCTTGGTGGATGAAAAAGTGTTCGTCTCGATCATGTCCGCCCCGGCGTCGAGATAGGCGGTATGAATGCCCTCGACGATGTCGGGCCGGGTAAGACAGAGCAAATCGTTATTGCCCTTCTGGTCCTTCGCCAGGTCGAGTGAGCCGCGATAATCCGCCTCGGTCAGCCCATGCTTCTGGATCGACGTGCCGTAGCCACCGTCAAAGATCATGATCTTTTCCGCCGCGACAGCGCGAAAACGTTGTTCAGCGGTCATGCCGTCTTCTCCAGTTTCGGTCGAAGCCCCAGCAAGTGACAGATCGCATAGCTCAGCTCCGCCCGATTAAGCGTGTAAAAATGAAAATCACGCACGCCGCCCGCATAGAGCTTGCGGCACAATTCAGCCGCCAGCGTGCCCGACACCAGTTGCCGCGCGGCGGGCAAGTCGTCCAGCCCTTCGAACAGCTTGCCCATCCAGCCAGGCACGTCGGTATTGCACATCGCCGACATGCGCTGCACGGCGCCGAAATTGCTGACCGGCATGATGCCGGGAATGATGTCCGCAGTGATGCCAGCCGCCACCGCCGTGTCGCGGAAGCGGAAGAATGTTTCCGGCTCGAAGAAGAATTGCGTGATCGCCCGCGTCGCGCCCGCATCCAGCTTACGCTTCAAATTATCGATGTCGCCCTGCGCGTTCGCCGCATCGGGGTGGGTTTCAGGATAGGCCGCGACGGAGATTTCGAACGGATGCCGCTTGATCAGCCCTTCGACCAGTTCGGCCGCACCCTGATAGCCATCGGGATGGGGAACGAATTTCGTCCCCGCTTCGGGCGGATCGCCACGCAGCGCGACGATATGCCTAACGCCTGCTTCCCAATAGCTGTCGGCCACCTCGTCGATTTCCGCCCGACTCGCAGCAACGCAGGTAAGGTGAGCGGCAGCCTGCAAAGATGTCTCGCGCGATATCCGGGCGACCGTATTATGCGTGCGCTCCCGCGTGGAGCCACCTGCCCCATAGGTGACGGACACGAATTTGGGGCCAAGCGGCGTCAGCGTCTGGATCGCCGACCATAGCTGCTCTTCCATCTTTTCCGTCTTGGGCGGGAAAAATTCGAAACTGACATTCAGATCGCCCGCAAGATCGGCATAAAGCGGCGCTTCAAGCGCTCGCCGCGCCTCTTCGACGGAGGGGAAGGAAAGGGTCATGCGGAAATACGTCCTTCAATCGGCAGGACATGCGCGCCGCGACGCCGCCCCAGCCATAGTTTCACTGTCAGTTCATGGCCCGGCAGGCTTTCCACCCGATCAAGATCAAGTCCCGCCTGCGTAAACCAGCTTTCCATCTGTTCATCGGAAAAACCAAGCCGCGCGTGCTGATCACGCAGCCGCAGCTCTTCCCGTTCATGGGCGGCGAAATCCGCGATCAGCACCCGACCGCCCCCTGCGGTCACCCGCGACGCCTCGGCTATCACGGCCTCCGGCGCCTGCGCATAGTGCAGAACCTGATGCAGCACCACGGTATCCGCATCGCCCGGATTGAGAGGCAGCGCGCCAAAATCGCCTAGCACCAGAGCATATTTGCCTGCATCCTCCGGCAACTTGGCGCGGGCGATCCGCAACATGTCAGGGCTGCGGTCAAGGGCAGTGACCTGCTCAGCCAGGGGGCCGAACAATTCGATCATCCGCCCCGTGCCGGTGCCGATGTCGAGCAAATGGCCGATCGGCTCCGCCTCCAGCAAGTCCGTCATCGCACGCTCGACATCCCGTTCGGGCACATGGAGCGATCGGATGGCGTCCCATTTTTCAGCATGTTCCGCGAAATAGCTGTCCGCCGCGCGCGATCTGTCCGCACGCACCGCCGTCAGCCGCGCCAGATCCGCCTTCTGCCACAACTGCTCGCCTTCCGAAGGTGAAAGCTGGTCGAAGAGGGCAAGGAACGGTTCCATCCCCTGATCCCGGCACAGACGCAGGAACACCCAGTTGCCTTCCTTCCGCCGCTCCACCAAACCCGCTTCCGACAGGATGCGGACATGACGGGACACGCGCGGTTGGCTTTGCCCCACGACCTGCGCGATTTCGCCCACGGCCAGTTCCATCGCCCGCAACAGATAGATGATGCGCAATCGCGTGGGGTCGCCGAGCGCCCGGAAAATGTCGAGTGCCGCACTCATGCAGGGATATATAAAGAAATCTTTATATACGTCAATGCTTGTTCCCCGAACGCCCGATGAAGGCATGTTCGGTCCCTTGCGCAGGAATGGGATTGCCTTGAGTCGCCCAATTCACTACGAATCGGCTCCGCAGGCGCAAAGGGGGGTGAACTTTTCTCCGAGAGTGGTCTGCGCAGTTTTTTCTCTGAGAGGGGTTTGCCCATGTCCAAGTCTATTGCTCTTTCGCTCGTTTTCGCCGCTTCGCTGGGCCTCGCTGCCTGCTCGGGCGGTTCGGAAAACGCCGCGAACGTTGCTGACAACGCTGCTGAAAACGCCGCGAACGCTGCTGACAACGCGATGATGGCTGCTGAAAACGCCGCCGCCAACGCTTCGAACGCTGCCGACAACGCCGCGAATGCAGCTGACAACGCCGCAGCGAACGCGATGTAATTCCCTTTAGGGAATGATATTTCAGGAAGGGCCGCGCCGGAAACGGAGCGGCCCTTTCTATTTGAAAGCCATCACAGCCATGACGATCAGCGTGCGGTCCCTGGTCTTTTTACCGCTTTTTCTGGCAGCTTGCGGCTCGGCAACCAGCGACGACGCTGGAATCAGCCCCGGCGAAGCCAGCGCGCTGAATGAGGCTGCAGCCGAACTGGACGCCCAAAGCGCCCTCCAGCGGCAGGGCAAAGGGCTTAACCCCGCCGCGATGAGCGCGGCACGCGCCGACCGCCAGCGAACCGATCCATAAAAAAAGGGCCGCCCGAAGGCGACCCATTTCTTTACAATGTCATTCCGCCAACCGGCTTAGCAGTCCCGATCGATCGCCCGACCGGCCAGTGCGCCCACGCCCGCGCCGACGATAGCGCCTGTGGTGCCGTCACCCTGGCGTCCATAACGCCCGCTGCCCTTGCCGATCTCATTACCCAGCAGGCCACCAGCGATGGCTCCGATGATCGTCCCGCCGGTGCCATTGTCACGGCAGCGATAACCACCGCGATAGCCGCGATAGCCATTGCTCCGATAATAGCGCTCGCCGCGATAGCCGCGATAATGGTCGCCACGATAACGGCGATCACCCCGGTCGCCGCGATAATAATCGCCGCGATCGTAACGGCCCCAGCCGTCGCGAGCCTGTGCCGGAACGGCGGTGGCGACGAGGGAAGCTGCGGTCATGGCCAGCGCTGCCCCCATATTGATCAGAAACTTGGTCTTCATGGCGTTGCTCCTCGCATATTCTTGCCGATCGCTGCTGCCGTTCGGCAACTGCATCGATTGCCCCCTTTTGTGCGATTCGCGTTGAGCGAAGCCTGAATGGGCGTGTCAGCCGCCGTTCAGGCAAATTGGCGCCGCCGACCTATGCAACCGAGACGAGCTTCGGCACGATGGCGGTTGGTTCTGCATCCCGGATTGCCTATGGCGAACATATGCGCCGAATCCTGATCGTATTACTGCTCGCGATCCTCCTGTTGCCGGCGCCGCACAAGAACAAGCCTGAACTATTCGGCCCCGGCCCTTTGCTCGTCAGGATAAGGCCGCTCCCGCTCAGTTCAATCGACGCTTCGATCCGTACCGTCGGCGCGCTTGATTATATGGGCGGATGGCAGCTCAGCAGCCCGCATCGCGGCTTTGGCGGCATATCGTCTCTGCTCGTCGATTCTGCGGGGCAGGTTTTGGCGCTTAGCGATTCGGGCACTCTCATGGGTTTCGCCATCCCGCCCCGGCCCGAAAGCCGCCACCCGTTCATTGCCCCGCTGCCCGTGATGGGCAAGGACAAGCACCAGCCTTGGTGGGCGTGGGATTCAGAAGCATTGACCCGTGACCCGGCGACAAACCGCTATTGGGTCGGATTTGAAATGCTCCAGAGGATTTGCCGCTATGCGCCAGGTTTCGCGCGGGCGGAGGCATGCCGGACCTGGCCGCAGATTGAGGCATGGCTTGAAACCGGATCGATCGAATCCATGACCCGCCTGCCCGACGGCCGCTTCCTGGTAATCGCGGAGATGGGCATGACCGCCGATGGAAGCCACGATACGCTGCTGTTCAGCGGAGACCCGGCGGATAGTGCGACGCCCGCCCCGATCCACCTGCGCTACGTCCCGCCGCGCGGCTACCGTCCGACCGATGTGGTCGCGATCGATGATCGTCGCCTGCTCGTGCTCAACCGCAGGGTGACCTTACAGGATCTCTTCACGGCGACGCTGGCCATCATCGATTTGCCCGCAGCGCCCCGCCCCAATCACCAATTGAAAGCGCGCACCCTGGCGCGGCTGGCGCCGCCACTGCTGGCCGACAATTATGAAGGCGTGGCTATCAGCCAGGAGCAGGGACAGACGATGGTGTGGATCGTATCCGACGACAATCACGAATTTTTCCAGCGCACTCTGCTGCTGAAATTCGCGCTTCGCCTCTGATCAGCCGCGCCCCGATCACCCCCGTCCGAATCATGGACATCGCGAAAGATGAACGCAAAAAAGCGGCCTGTTTCCAGGCCGCTTCATGCCGAAGCAAATCGAACCGATATCAGGCTGCGGCTACAGCCTGCTTCTTGGTGATGTCGCGCTTCAGGCGGCGCGCCTTGAGCGACAGTTTCTCGTCGTTGGTCTTCAGCAGCCAGTTGTCCAGACCGCCATTATGTTCCACCGAACGCAGGCCGTGGGTCGACACGCGCAGCTTCACCGAGGTTTCCAGCGTTTCGGAAATCAGCGAAACATTCTGCAGGTTGGGCAGGAACACACGCTTGGTCTTGTTATTGGCGTGGGACACGTTGTGACCCACCTGGCGGCCCTTGCCAGTCAGCTCGCAGATGCGCGACATAGTCAATCAACCTTGTAATACATGTTCGATCAGAAAGCGGCGCGGATAACGGGATTCCCCTTGGCCGTCAACCCGACGAAGTCGACTAAAGACCCAGATTGCGCAACCCTTCGCCGCACCGGGCGTTTGTCGTCCATATCGCGAAGGAGGGTGAAATGCGATTCATTGGTGGCTTGTTGCTGATCCTACTGCTGATTCTCGCTGGTGGCATCGTCACCGGCTTTATTGATCTGCAGCAGACCCAGGCGGGCAAACTGCCCGTTATCGCTGTGCAGGGTGGCAACCTTCCGAAATATGAAGCGAACGTAGCCAAGGTGGAGGTCGGGTCCCGCAATGAAACGGTGGAAGTGCCAACCGTCGATGTGAAAAAGCCCTGATCATTTCGTAACGTCTCACGATCCTGTATGGGGCGACGATGGCGTCGCCCTTCCCCCTTCCCCTGCCAATGCGCCGCGCACTTGAATTGGCGCGGTCGGCCGAGGCCGCTGGCGAGGTGCCAATCGGGGCCGTCGTAACATTGGACGGCAGGACCATTGGCGAGGGAGAGAATCGCAACCGGCGCGACAATGACCCCACTGCCCATGCGGAAATTGTCGCCCTGCGCGCCGCAGCCCTGCATCTGGGCGACTTCAGGCTGACGGGTTGCGATATCTGGGTGACGCTGGAACCCTGCCCGATGTGCGCGGGCGCCATATCCCACGCCCGGATTGCCCGTCTCTACTACGCTGCCGCCGATCCAAAGGGCGGCGCGATCGAACAGGGGCCTCGCCTCTATACCCAGCCCCAATGCCTCCACCGCCCCGACATATATGGCGGGATCGCTGAAAAAGAGGCGTCAGCGCTGCTGCGGGACTTTTTCGCCGCCCGCCGCTGAATAATCTATGCGGTAAAGCGTATAGGGCAGGTCGACGCCGCTGCGCAGGGGTACGGGCTTTAGCCAGGTCGGCACTTCGCCCCGAATCAGTTCAGCGTAAAATCCTTGCGGACTGCGTGCCTGATAGACGGTGCCTTCGGGGAAACCGGGACAGATCAGCAGATAAGTGGCGTGATGGCGGGCGGCGATGGCGCGGAAATTTTCCGGTGATCCGTCGAAACCATGATGGACATCCAATATTGTTTTGCCATTGCGATGATAGGGTCCGGCAAGGGCGCTGTGATGGGTGGTGGCGATCAGCCGGGGTCCCAGGTCGACCATGGTGAAGATCGTGGCGGCGGGTAGCTGATCCAGCGCCGCCAGCGCGGGCAGGCTGCGGCAGCGGGCGTTCGCCTTGTTGATGATCTTGTGCCGGGCGGCCACCACCGCGCGTCGGGGCTTGGCCACTTCGCCGGTCGTGCTGGCCCACAGGCGATTGAGTTGCGGATAGAGGGGCGTTGCAAAGGCGGCCACGGCCAGGATCGCCGCGCCCGCCAGACCCAATATCCGCGCAACCGGGCGGCCAGTGAAAATCACCTGGATCATTCTGTGCGCCGCCCAGGCAGCGGCGGGAATAGCAAGCAACTGCGCCGCCGGACCAGCGCGCAGCTGCCAGAAAAGGAGCGAGGTGGAAAACAGCATCATCAGGCCGACGGTCGCCCAGGCCCAGCATTTGTCGCTGTCGCGGCGTGCATCCCACAAGCCCCAGATCAATCCCGCCAGCCCGGCCAGCGGGATCGCCATCAGCGGCACGACCATGTTGCGCGCCTGCGCCGTGATGGGCTTTGCCTCGCGGATGTTGGACAGCCACAGCTTGTCCAGTTCGGGCGATATCTGATAGGCGCCGGACAGGCATTGCGGCCAGTTGAGCCACGCAAATGCAGCGACCGCTGCCCCCACGACGATGCCCGCGCCCAGACGGCTGGGCCAGCTGCGCAGGGGCAACAACGCCAGCAGCGTCATGCCCGCGCCAACCGCCGCGAATATGGCGACCCAGATGGGGGACAGGGCGTCGCACAGCATCTGCCGGTTGGCATAGCTGGCGAACAGCAGGAACAATATGGAAACGCTGCCGCCCAGGGTCAGGGCATAGGGCAGCATCCTGCGCCCTGCCCCATCCTTGAACACCCAACGCAGCGCGATCAACGCGCCGCCCGCCGCCAGGTAGACGATCATTTCCATGCCGATCGCGATCGACAAGGCGCTGCTCAAGCCCGCGACCACGCCGCCGCGCAGCCAGTTGCGGTCGACAAGCCCCGCCAGCATCAGCACCGCCAGCGCCAGTTGCCAGCCATGATGGTCGACCCGCATGGGCATGAACATGCTGATGCCCATCTGCGCGGCGAAGGGCGCCAGCGCCGCGAGTATCCAGCCATTTCCGCCCGCCAGCCTGCGCCCGATAAAGCCCAGCCCCAGCATCAGCGGCAACAGCGGCAACAGCGGCGCAATGCCGCACGCCAGCCGATCCGCCTGCCCCTGTTCGACGAAAGCGCGGAAGAACAGCATCAGGCCGGCGAGCGGCAGGTCGACCAACCGCGACCAGTGAATGTCGAATCCTGCGGGAGGGTCGAGCCGATATTGCCGCAAATCGTACCAGCCCTGCCCTGCCAGCCAGTCGCGCACCTGCAGATAGCGGATATTGTCGTCCGTATCGTTCAACGTCAGCCAGTGGATCGCGGGCCAGCGCATGACGAGGAAGCAGACCATGGCGGCCACCCACATCAGGAAGACCATCCATTTCCAATGCCGTTGCGTCCAGTTGGTCAGACAGGCGAGCATGGGCACGAAACGGCCACGCAGAATGACGCTGCTTTGCAAGTTCATGGCGTGTGGATTAGAGGCTCCGCAACAAAGCGCAACGGGGCGAACCATGAAAATCCTTGGCCACTGGTCACCAGAGCGACAGGCCCTGTTCTGGCAAATCGTGCGATACGGCGTCAGCGGCCTGTTCATCACCGCCTGTCAGGCGGCGATCTACTGGACCCTGGCCGCGCCGGTCGGACTGCATCCCCAGATCGCCAACGGCCTGGGATATGTGGCGGCGGTGATGATCGGCTATATAACCCACAGCGCCTTCACCTTTCGCGGGCATGGCGGCCGAGACAATCAGGCCGCCCGCAGCGTCAGGTTCGTGGCCGTGTCGCTCATCAGCTATGCGTTGAACGCGCTCTGGGTGTTCCTGTGCGTCACCTACATGCAGTGGCCGCTATGGTCGCCCATTCCGGCAATGCTGTTCGTGACGCCCGCGGTCGTTTTCAGCCTTAACCGGCAATGGGTGTTCCGGTGATTGTTGATGTTGGGCGGTTTCGAGTGCCTTCGCAGGAGCACATGGTCGCCTGGCGTGTTCCTGCGCAGGCAGGAACCCAGTTCCGACCTCTGTTGATGCAGGCTACCCTTGGACTGGGCTCCTGCCTTCGCAGGAGCACACGTGGCGATTAGGTTGCCGCGTTCCCAGCGCGTTCCTGCGAAGGCAGGAACCCGGTTCCGACATCTGTTGATGCAGGCTACCCCCGGACTAGGCTCCTGCCTGCGCAGGAGCACGTGGCAATTAGGTTGCCGCGTTCCCAGCGTGTTCCTGCGCAGGCAGGAACCCAGTTCCTGCCTCCGTTGATGCAGGCGACCCCCGGACTAGGCTCCTGCCTTCGCAGGAGCACGTGGTGATTAAGTTGCCGCGTTCCCAGCGTGTTCCTGCGCAGGCAGGAACCCAGTTCCGACCTCTGTTGATGCAGGCTAACCCCGGACTAGGCTCCTGCCTTCGCAGGAGCACGGGGGTGGTCAGGCAACGATGTCGGTGAACAGGTCGCGCCAATCAGGATTTACCTCTTCGATCAGGCGCAGTTTCCAATCGCGTTTCCATTTCTTCATGCGCAATTCGCGCTGCCGGGCTTCCTGGAGATCGTCATAAACCTCGTACCAGACGAGGAAACGGCAGTCATATTTCGTGCTGAACTGACCACCGACGCCGCTGCGATGCTGCCATGTGCGCTGGATCAGGTCGCTTGTCACGCCAAGGTAAAGGGTGCCGTTGCGACCGCTGGCCATGAGGTAGACATAGCCGGGCTTGGTCATGCCGTCCCTTATCGTGTTCCTGCGAAGGCAGGAACCCAGTTCCTACGTAGCAAATAGTCTCAGCGGAGGGACTGGGCTCCTGCCTTCGCAGGAGCACATAATGGCTCCCCTTCAGTGGACGAAGCGCGCCACTACATCGCGGTAGGACCGGCTGACCTTCACTTGCGCGCCGGATTCCAGCACCAGGAAGCATTCGCCGTTGGTATGCGGCTTGACCTGGCGGACCTGGCTGAGATTGACGATGGTCGAACGGTGCACGCGCTGGAAATTGCGTGGGTCGAGCCGCTTTTCCAGGTCCTTCATCGTTTCGCGCAGGATCAGCGAATTGTCGGCGGTGTAGATGCACATATAGTCGCCCGCCGCATCGATCCGTTCAATCGAGTCCACGTCCACGCGGAATATCTGGCCGCGATCCTTGATGTTGATGAGCTTTTCGAAACGATTGGCCGCCGGAGCGTCGCCGTCCGCGGCGAATTCATTCATCGCGTCCGGCGCGACTTCGGCCAGCACTTCGCGCAGCTTTTCGACTTCCTGCACCTGCCGTTTTTCGGACAGGCGCTGACGTACGCGGTCGAGCGCGTCGGCGAGGCGGCCTTCATCCACCGGCTTCATCAGATAATCGACGGCTTGCGCCTCGAACGCGCGGATGGCGTGGTCGCTATAGGCGGTGACGAAGATGAACAGTGGCGGTTCCACTTCCATCAATCCCTGCACGACGGAAAAGCCGTCGAATCCGGGCATTTGAATGTCAAGGAACACAAGGTCAGGTTTATGCGTCTTGATAGCGCGGATGGCTTCACGGCCATTCGAGCAGGTTTCTACGATTTCGACATCCTCATGCGCATCCAGACGCAGCTTGAGGCCTTGAATAGCCAGGCTTTCGTCGTCGACGAGGATTGTTCTGATGGTCATGCGGCCACTTTCGATGGTTCATCCAGATTAAGCGGCATTTCGATAACGACCGAAAAACCGCCTGGCGTGGAACGCGTTTCAAGGCTTTGTCGTTCCCCGAAAGCCTGAATCAGCCGATCGCGGATGTTCGCCAAGCCAACCCCCGTCCCTTCGCTGGCAAGACTGTTCGGCCTGGTGAACCCTTCGTTCAATCCCGGTCCACTGTCCGATACGACGATCCGTACGTTTTCACCGGCAGGCTGCGCCGTGACAGAGATTTCGGCCCCTTCCTCCTTGGGCGTGACGGCATATTTGATCGCATTTTCGACCAGCGGCTGCAGCAGCAGCGATGGCAAACGGGCCTGGGCCACCGCAGGATCGATGTTGAAGACGGGACGTAGCCGGTCCTCAAACCGCATTTTTTCGATTTCCAGATAGAGTTTGAGCGTCTCAACCTCCTGCTCGATCGTCACCTGCGCCGTTGGTTCGTTGATCAGCGTGTAGCGCAGGAAGGACGACAGGCGCGACAGCATCGCGTTCGCCCGGTCGGTCTGTTTGAGCAGGACCAGTGTCGAAATGCTGTTGAGCGTATTGAACAGAAAATGCGGATTAAGCTGGTAACGCAGCATCGCCAGCTGCGCGCTGGACGCCTGATTTTCCAGGCGCAGCAGCTGGTCGGCCTGTTCCTCCACCGTCAGGTAGAAATTGATCGCGTAATATAGCGCTGACCATGCCCCCAGCAGAGTGATGCTAAGGTAGAAAGCCCCCAGGAACAGCTGCAATCCCGCCGTGTCGCTGGTCCTGTTCTGGGTGGAAAAGACCCACGCATCGATAAAGGCAACCAGGCCCGCCGCGATCACCACGGTCACGATCGACGCGCCCCAGGTGACGATGGGCCGCTGCCTTTGCAGAAAGCGGAAAACCACCGCGATCAGCAACGTCACCGAATAGCCCGTCACGGTCGAGATGACGACCGGGATCAGGCTGGACACCGGCTGGCCATTGGCGATGGTGGAGGAACCACGCAGCAGGAACGCCCCTGCCCATCCGGCGGATTGCAGGTTCCAGAAGGCGCGGTTCTTGTCAGCGAAAAAGGGCTGAGGCTGGATGCGATGCACAGACATTGGCGTCAGCCTAGGCGATTTCGTTGCGGGGGTGAAGCCGCCCTGCAAATCGCACGGTTCAGGCCGCCGCCGGTTCTTCCGACACGGGGGTTACCTCATCCGGGCACAGCCAGACCAGGTCGCTCAATCCCAGCGGACGGCCATCATGCGCCTGTATCACGATCTTTCGGATCGGTTGCCCGTCCCGCCGGTCGGCCAGCACCTGGCAGGACAAGGGCGCACAGCCCCATTTTTCGCCCCATTGCCGCAATGCGATCATCACGGGCGCGAGTTCCTGTCCCTTTTCGGTCAGGCGATATTCCACCTTGCGGCGGTCGCACTGCATCGGCTGGCGAACCATGATGCCGTTTTCCACCAGCCGGGACAGCCGGTTGGCCAGGATGTTGCGAGCGATGCCAAGGGTCGACTGAAATTCTTCGAAATGGCGGATGCCCGACAGGGCGCCACGCAGGATGAGGAACGACCAGCGTTCGCCCATAGCCTCCAGCGCGCTGGGTAGCGCACATTGTTCCAGATCCTGCGCCAGATTGTGCTTCATTGTCCCGCCTTAGATAGCGCAAAGCCACAGCTGTTGCAAAAGCGCACCCTAATTCGACCAAAATGGGATTTTTTTGTTGCACAGCAAGGTGCTTCCCACACAATCGGGAAACGATGCTACGCCAATATGAACTTGTCGAACGAGTAAAGCGCTACGACCCGGAAGCGGACGAAGCGATGATCAACCGTGCCTATGTCTTTTCGGTCCAGAAGCACGGGTCCCAGAAACGCGCCAGCGGCGATCCCTATTTCAGCCACCCGATCGAAGTGGCGGGCATCCTGACGGATTTCAACCTGGACGATCAGACGATCGTGACGGCCCTGCTGCACGACACGATCGAAGACACGCTGGTCACTTATGACGAGATTGAAAGCGCGTTCGGCAAGGATGTCGCGCGCATGGTCGACGGCGTCACCAAGCTGTCGAAGATCGAGGCCATGTCCGAAAATGAGCGGGCGGCGGAAAATCTGCGCAAGTTCCTGCTCGCCATGTCGGACGACATCCGCGTCCTGCTGGTGAAGCTGGCCGACCGGCTGCACAATATGCGCACGCTGCACTTCATCAAGAATGAGGGCAAGCGCCGCCGCATCGCCAAGGAGACGATGGACATCTATGCCCCGCTGGCGGAGCGGATCGGCATGTATGATTTCATGCGCGAAATGCAGCTGCTGGCCTTTCGCGAGCTGGAACCCGAAGCCTATGACAGCATCACCAAGAGGCTGGAGCAGCTGAAGGAAGGCGGTCATGGCAAGGTTGACCGGATCGGCGCTGAACTACAGTTGTTGCTGGGCAGCCGTGACCTGAGCGTCACCGTTTCGGGCCGGGAAAAACATCCCTACTCCATCTGGCGGAAGATGCAGGAAAGGCACATCAGCTTTGAACAGCTGACCGATGTCATGGCGTTCCGGGTCATCACCGAAACGACCGAGGACTGCTACCGCGCGCTGGGCGTGATCCATCAGACCTACAAAATGGTGCCGGGCCGGTTCAAGGATTACATCTCGACCCCCAAGCGCAACGGCTATCAGTCGCTGCACACCACCGTCATACATCATGACAATGCCCGCATCGAAGTGCAGATCCGCAGCCGCGACATGCATCATGACGCGGAACTGGGGCTGGCGGCGCATTGGGCCTATAAGCAGAAGCGCGAGGCGGACGATGATCATCGCGCGCCCTGGCTGCGCGACCTGGTCGAAATTCTGGAACAGAGCCAGGATGCGGACGAACTGCTCGAACATACCCGCATGGCGATGTATCAGGACCGGATCTTCGCCTTCTCACCCAAGGGGGAGCTGCACCAGCTGCCCAAGGGATCGACCCCGATCGACTTTGCCTATGCCGTCCATACCACGCTGGGCAACCAGACCGTCGGCGTGAAGGTCAACGGCCGCGTGGTGCCGCTGCGCACGACGCTGGAAAATGGCGATCAGGTCGAAATACTGAAGTCCGAAGGGCAGGAACCGCAGCCCGGCTGGCTGACCTTCGCCGTCACGGGCAAGGCGCGCGCCGCCATCCGCCGCTTCATCCGCCAGAAACAGCGCGGCGAGGAAATCGCGCTGGGCGAAAAACTATATGAGGAAATGGTCGGCCGCCTGTCGCCCGAACTGGCGAACGAGCTGGGGGACAAGGCGTTGAAGGCTGCGCTCAAGCGGCTGAAGCTGGATGATCGCGCGGCGCTGATGATCGCCATCGCCACTCACCGCCTGCGCGATTATGAAGTGATGGAAGCGCTCGTCCCCGGATCGACCAGTGCGGAAGGCATGGAGGAAGCGCATCCGCGCCAGCATGCGCCGGTATCGATCCGCGGCCTGACGCCAGGCATCGCCTATAATCTGGGGGATTGCTGCCATCCCGTTCCGGGCGACCGCATCGTCGGCGTGCGCCGCACCGGCGAACCGATCGAAGTGCATACGATCGACTGCCGTTCGCTGGAAACCGGCCAGGACGACGACTGGATCGACCTGTCCTGGGACAGCAAGTCCAAGGGCGGCACCGCGCGCCTGTCCGTCATCGTCAAGAACCAGCCGGGCGCGCTGGCCGCCGTCACCAATGTATTCGGCGCGACCAAGGCGAACATCCTCAACCTGCAACTGGTCAACCGCGACGGGCCATTCCATACCGACGTGATCGACCTGGAAGTGAACGACGCGCAACATCTGAACCGGATTTTGTCCGCGTTGCGCGCACTGGACACGGTGGTGCAGGCCGACCGGGTTTAGAAGGACGTGAGCATGAGACCCCCCGTCCCATTGCCGTCACTCCGGGCCTGACCCGGGGTCCCGCTTCTACAATCCCGCACACATGGAACGCGCAACCAAAGGCGGCTGGGTCTACATCATGAGCAACCGCTATCGCGGCACACTCTATGTCGGCGTAACCTCCGATCTCGCGTCCCGCATCCACCAGCATCGCACCGGCACAGGCTCGGATTTCTGCGCCCGCTACCAACTGTCACGTTTAGTCTGGGCTGAACAGGGCGAGGACATCGCAACCTGCATAGAACAGGAAAAACGCCTCAAACGCTGGCGCCGCGAATGGAAGTTCGACCTGATCGAGCGCGGAAACCCCGAATGGCGGGACATGTTCGACCTGCTGACCTGCTGGCCTGAAAGGCAGCGGGACCCCGGCTCAAGGCCGGGGTGACGAAGGTGGAACGATTGCAACGGGTCTAACGACTGGGCAGAGATGACGGGTGGAGGACGTTTGCGCTGGATGAAACGTGCTCCTGCGAAGGCAGGAGCCCAGCCCCTCCCTTAGTGGATCGTCGCGACGTCTGAACTAGGCTCCTGCCTTCGCAGGAGCACGGCGTGCCTAACGTCCGCCGTTGGCCGTCAGCCGACATTTCCTCCCGTCATCCCGGCCTTGAGCCGGGATCCCGCTTCCTTGCGTTCATCAGAGAGTTGAGCGGGACCCCGGATCAAGTCCGGGGCGACGTATCTTTGGTCGCAACCAACGCTCTTCCAAGCCTGTAACTTCCCCGCCACAGTTTGCGCGAAATATGTCCTACAAGGCCCATTTCCCCTGTCCTACACCCCTGCTCCCCACCTATGCCGCCGCGGTCTTTGAAATGTAGAACTGTTTCCCAACAGGCCTACGCGCGCCTCCGTACGCGCGCGCATATGGTGTGAACTTCGGCGGAAATCCGCGCATTTCCGGCCTTTGTGACGCCCCGTCCTGAAAATCCGCGTGACAAGCCTCCTACAAATCTGTAGGCGCCCCCCCAGCAGGCCCCGTCAGCAATGGTGGTGGCCTTCCGTCCGAGACAGTCGGTGAAGGGAATCTGCCCTTCTTAATTTCCGGCCTAGACGGGGAAAAGTTCTTTACCGGCAGGGCCTTATGTCCTGTCCGGGTCTGCCCTGTTCTCAACGGAGGATGCGGGCCAGTCGATCTCTCCCCTTCGGACATTTGCCCCGCGATTCGTCGCGGGTTTTTGCCGTTCGTTCGGGTTTTCCGGGCGGACATGAAGTGGAGAATGGCATGGATCGTAATCAGAAGGCTGAGGTCGTTTCCGCGCTGAACGCACATCTGGCAGATGTTGGCGTGGTCGTCGTGACCCGCAACCTCGGCATGACCGTCGCACAGTCGACCGTCCTGCGTCAGAAAATGCGCGAAGCCGGTGGCACCTACAAGGTTACGAAGAACCGCCTCGCCAAGATCGCCTTTGAAGGCACCAGCTATACCAGCCTCAGCGACCTGCTGACTGGTCCGGTTGGCCTCGCCTCCTCTGCCGATCCGGTCGCAGCCGCCAAGGTTGCGGTCGAATTCGCCAAGACCAACGACAAGCTTGAGATCGTTGGCGGCGCAATGGGCGAAGTGCTGCTGAACGCGGAGGGCGTCAAGGCGCTCGCCTCGATGCCGTCGCTGGATGAACTGCGTGCGAAGATCGTTGGGCTGCTCGTTGCACCCGCGACCAAGCTTGCAACCGTCACCCAGGCACCGGCTGCGCAGCTCGCGCGGGTCTTCAACGCCTATGCGGAGAAGGACGCGGCCTAAGGGTCACGACCTTTTTCAACAGACAGGTTTTCAACTCGTATCTCTGGGGCGCATGCCCCACCCAGAAGGGAATATTGTAACATGGCAGACATCAACGCACTGGTCGATCAGCTTTCGGCCCTCACCGTCCTCGAAGCCGCTGAGCTGTCGAAGGCTCTGGAAGAAAAGTGGGGCGTTTCGGCCGCCGCTGCAGTCGCCGTCGCTGGCCCCGCCGCTGGCGCCCCGGCTGCTGCCGCTGCTGAAGAGCAGACCGAATTCGACGTGATCCTGACCGGCGACGGTGGCAAGAAGATCAACGTCATCAAGGAAGTCCGCGCCATCACCGGCCTGGGCCTGACCGAAGCCAAGGCTCTGGTCGAAGGCGCTCCGAAGGCTGTCAAGGAAGGCGCCAGCAAGGACGAAGCCGAAAAGCTCAAGAAGCAGCTGGAAGAAGCCGGCGCGACCGTCGAGCTCAAGTAATCGGTGCGCCCCGCTTCATGCGGGGCACGCTATCCGGCCAGGCCGGGGAAATCGGGCGGCGTCTTCAGGGCGTCGCCTTTTTTCTTGGCCGATTACCGGCCCAATCCGCATCACCGTCGGAATACAGCACCAACAACGGCGATACGGTCGACGTCCCGATAGGCGTCATTGGCAAGCTCATCCCCAAACACATCCGGGTCCAATTCCCGGTAGGATAGTGCGCAGCCTTTGGCCTCAGCCAGGTCGACCAGCGCGTTCCCCAGGATATCGACCCCATCCACGATCGCGGTGCCGGTGTAGAGGATAAGCCGCCCGCCACTGGCCAGCCGGTCGAGCGCCTGTCGCGCCATGTCCAGAGCAACCGCTCCACCATGCAGCGCTCCGCCATCCCGGTAGGCCCGCTTTTCCGGGTCGATAATATAGGGCGGGTTCGCGAATATCAGGTCAATCGGGTCGCCGATGTCCGCCAGCCCGTCACCCTCCACAAACTGCGCGGGCACAGCTGCCGCATCGGCGTTGACGCGCGCGAGCCGCAGCGCACTGGGATTGATATCCGTCATGAACAGCCGCGCGGTCGGACTGATCTTGTGCGCCACAATCGCACCCACGCCCGCCCCCGTCCCCATGTCAACGATGCGCGCATCGGCTTTTGGCGGAGTTGCCCGTAGCTCCGCGGTTATCAGATTGGCGAACCGATAGCTGTCCGGCCCGAAGAAAACGGCATCCTGATCGTCGGTAGGAAAGGCCGAATGGACAAATAATTCGCCCTTTAATGAAGACACGCGAAACGCGGAGCGCCGCAAACCCGCGCCCGCATCGCGCAATGCCCCCGCTGTTTCCAGCAGGTCCATCACCTCCCGATCCAGCAATCCATCGCGAAAAGGCAGGCTCCAGCCGAGCGCATCCTCAAGCTTTCGCGCTTCTGTGCGATCCGGGCGACCGATGACAAGCCGGTGAGTGGCCGGTGTTGGCGTCACGAAATGATAGCCGCGCGCCCGCAAGATATGGAGCAACGCACCAAGCGCCAGGTCAGCCGGGTCCATATCCGTGGGGTCAGCGAAAATACATGCCTGCATGCCCCGGATGACGGACTGACCGTCAAAAGGTTCCGTCACCGCAACGGCTGGGCCAGGGTCAGAGCGGGTCGGCATCCAGATAGAGGTAGCCTGGATCGAACTCCGCCAGCGTCTCAAGCCCCTTCAGGTCCAGGATCGTCGCTTCGCCGCGATGATAGTCGAGCAGTTTCTGGTCACGTAACAGCCGGAGCGTCCGGTTGACGTGCACGGCGGTCATGCCCAGCGCATCGGCCAGCTGGGCCTGGTTCATGCCCAGGCTGAACCGCTCACCGTCCATTTCGATCATCGCCAGCCGATAGTGCAACTCGCAGAACAGCGCCGCCAGCCGACCCGCGGCGGATCGCTGGCCAAGGGACAATTCCCATTCGCGGTTCATGCTGGCGTCCAGATTGGTGCTGAACCAATAGAGGCGGCCCAGCCGGGGCTGCTGTTCCACAAGGATGCGGATGCTTTCATGCGGCACGCGGGAAAGCGTACAATCCGTCAGCGTCATGATATTATGTTCAAGGCGCTTGAGCGTGAAAGCATGGAGGTCCGCGAAGTCACCTGCCACATGGATCTGAGTGATCTGCCGCTTGCCGTCCGGCATGTCCTTGTACCGGCACAGCAGCCCGTCGAGCAAAAGGGTGCTAGCTTCCAGCCGTTCGCCTTCTCGCACGATCACGCTGTTCCGGGGAACGTGGCGGGGCGCAGGCACCAGGTCGCGGATCGCCTGTTCCTCGTCCATGGACAGGCTGTGCCGGGCCTTGATCCTGATGAGATGGCGTTCGATCATCAGAATCTCCAAATATCAGTCGCAGACAAACAGCCTGGCTTAACCAGACTTGTGCGGCGCAAACGTCATGGCTGATGTCGATGTCGGCCAATCCCCCGATCATGCCCTGCAAGCTGTTTGCGCTCAAGGCGAATCGAATGGCTGGGTTGGCAAGGCAGATGGCGCCAGGGCGCGCCTCATAAACAAGGGAGCACGTCGCATACCGACGCGCTCCCCTTCCATGGTCCCAGATTTTTCAGCGTTGGGCGATCAGGACAGGACGATCCTTCACCGCCTGCGCCATTATTTCGGTGCGATGTTGCGAGCGAAGGGCGCTCAGCATTTTTTCCCTGTCTGTGACGTCATTGGCGACGATGATCCACGCTTCGAATTTCCGATTGGGTCCTATTTCTCGCGGCAACGGGAAAAGCGATCCCATCGCCTTGATCGCACGGGTGGAGATGCGGTCGATGCTGCGAGAGGATGAAGGTCCGGCCAATTCTATATTCTGGGGCCTGCCTTCCTGGTCCAGGCGGAACTGGACACGGCTGTAGCCGGTGGAACCCGCGTCACGATAAAGCGAACTGGCGTTTTGAATATTTCGGGACAGCCGGTGCGCCGCCCGGTCCGTCCATTGGTCATAGGTTTGCGCACTCTGGTCCGACGCCACGACGGTCAACTGGTCCGGCGCCCGCCGGGCGTCCACCGGGCCAGGCATGACCAACAAGGCGCACAGGCCCACCATCACAGGTTTGGCATACATGTCAGCCTCCTCTGAATATCTGTCGATTTGATTGGGGCTGCTGCGGCAGCGTCGGACCGCCGAGAGCAGGCGGGCTGTATAGGCCGTTGCGGCGCAGTCGGATAATTATTTTACCCCAGGAAAGTCATCGACATAGAGGAAATATCAAGAAGAGACAGAGCGCGGCAATAATCGAACGAAAGGCGTAGGCAGCTACCAACCCTTTGGCTGCGTTCCATTTTTCCTGGACGCTACGGAATGCGACTCAATTCAGATCCAAGCCGGGTTAGCCCGGTTCCCCCACGCTGATTGCCTGTCCGATGGCTTCAGCCACCTTGATCCCATCAATGGCCGCGGACAGGATGCCGCCTGCATAGCCCGCCCCCTCCCCCGCCGGATACAGGCCCGTGACGTTGATGCTCTGAAAGTCGCCGCCACGCGTGATGCGGATGGGCGATGATGTGCGGGTTTCCACCCCGGTCATGACGGCGTCGGGATGGTCATAATTGGCGATTTGCCGTCCGAAGACGGGCAGCGCCTCGCGGAATGCGTCGATCACGAAGCCGGGAAGGCAGTGCGACAGGTCAGTCATGGTGACGCCGGGCTTGTAGGACGGCGTGACCTGCCCCAATTCCGTCGATGGCCGCCCTGCCAGAAAGTCGCCGACCTTTTGCCCCGGCGCCCAATAGGATGATCCGCCTGCCTGATAGGCCATGCTTTCCCAATGGCGCTGCAGGTCGATGCCGGCCAGCGGGCCGCCGGGAAAGTCGCGTTCTGGATCAATGCCCACGACCAGTCCCGAATTCGCGTTGAATTCAGCGCGGCTATGTTGGCTCATGCCGTTGGTGACGACCCGCCCTTCCTCCGACGTGGCGGCAACGACGCGGCCGCCGGGACACATGCAAAAGCTGTAGACGGTGCGGCCATTGTCGCAATGATGCGCCAGGCTGTAGGCGGCTGCGCCCAGCACGGGATGTCCAGCGCACTGGCCGAAGCGCGCCCGGTCAATCCAGCTTTGCGGATGTTCGATGCGCACGCCGATGGAAAAGGGCTTAGGTTCGATATGCACACCGCGCCGGTGCAGCATTTCGAAAGTGGGCCGCGCGCTGTGGCCGACCGCCAGTACGACTTGATCCGCTTCGATGAAGCTGCCGTCCGACAGGTGCAGCCCGCGCAGCCGCTGTGTGTCCTGATCCTGGCGTTCCAGTTCCAGTTCATCGACCTTGTGCTGCCAACGATATTCCCCGCCCAGCGCCTCAATCTGGCGGCGCATGCTTTCGACCATGGTGACCAGCCGGAAAGTGCCGATATGCGGATGCGCTTCGGTCAATATGTCCGATGGCGCGCCAGCCGCGACGAATTCCTGGAGCACCTTGCGCCCCAGGAAACGAGGGTCCTTGACCCGGCAATAAAGTTTTCCGTCGGAAAAGGTGCCCGCGCCGCCTTCGCCGAACTGCACATTGCTGTCCGGGTTAAGCTCTGCGCGTCGCCATAGGCCCCAGGTATCCTTTGTGCGCTCCCGCACCGCCTTGCCGCGATCCAGGATGATGGGGCGGAAACCCATCTGGGCCAGGATCAACGCGGCGAAAAGGCCGCATGGACCCGCGCCGATGACGACGGGCCGTTTGCCGTTCCAGCCTTCGGGCGCACGAGCCACGAACCGATAGTCGGTGTCGGGTCGCGGACGGACGTCATGATCCTTGGCAAAACGGTCCAGCACCGCCTGTTCGTCCGCCAGTTCGACGTCGACCGTATAGACGAGCTGGATCGCATTTTTGCGCCGCGCATCATTGCCCCGGCGCACGACCGCGTGGCTGATCAGGTCGGCAGAGGCGATGCCCAGGCGCGCGCAGATGGCGGCGGGCATCGCATCGGCAGGGTGATCCAGGGGCAGTCGGAGGCCGGACAAACGCAACATGACCCCGCCCCTAGACCCATTTCCCGGCCCGCTCCAGCCCCCTAAGAGGATGAGGCGGGCGCGCCTTTAGAAGCGAGCGCGCAACCCGCCATAAATGGCGCGCCGTTCGACAGGGTTGAAGGCCGCCTGCCCGGTGTAGAGGACGACCGCCGAGATATCGCCCACCGCGCGCTCCTTCGTCAGGTTGCGGGCGTCGAGGAAGACGGTGACGCCGCTCTTCAGCTGCGCCTGGGCAGTGACGTTCAGCATCGCATAGCCGTCCACCCGCTTGCTATTGGCATAGTCAACCCATGCACCCTGCGGCGCCCACTCGACCGCTGGCGAGACGCTCAGCCGGTCGGTCCCCAGTCGCAGTTCGGCGCGATAGAAATGGCGGGGTACGACGGGCAGGCGATTATTGCCATAGTTGGGGTCGTCGCGGAAACGGAAGTCGCTATATTGATAGGCCTGCCGCAGCATCGCCCATGGAGCGATCGCCAGGTCCAGCCCTGCTTCGATCCCCTGATGACGCGTGCGCCCGGCGTTGAAGGTCGATGCCGGGATGACGCCTGCCTGCACATTATATTGCAGCAGCTCGCCGCGTATGTCGGCGCGATACAGGCTGACGTCCCAGCGCGCGATGCCCCAGCTTCCGCGCGTGCCGATTTCGAACGTCCATGCTTTTTGCGCATCAAGCGGGGTGAAGCCGGGGAGCGGAATGCCGTTCGCATCAACTGCCACCTGGCCAAGCTCAATAAAGCCGGGCAGTTCCACCGACCGGCTGTAATTGGCATAGAATTGCATGGTTTGCGACGGTTCGAACAGCAATCCAAACTTGGGCGCGAAACTGTCGAATTTCGCTTCACCGCTGCGCGAGGATAGCAGGCGATTATCGAGTTCGCGTTCGCCATGGGTGTATATCCCACCGGCAATCAGCCACAGCCCCGACAGCGGCGCGATCCGTGCCTCGCCATAGCTGTTGATCGTTTGCGCGCGCGCTTTTTGACTTGAGGTGAGGGCACCGGGTTGACCGTTCAGATTGACGAACTGGCGGAAATCGCCCCGGCCAAAGCGCGCCTGGCCGCCCAGCGTCAATTCTGCGGGAAGGCCCGCCAGTTCGCCCGTCAGGTCAAGGCTGGCGAATATGCCGCGATCTTCCGACTTCTGATCAACCACCTGATAGATGGGATGGTCGAGCGCCTTGCTGTTATAATAGACGCCGAAAGCCAGCTGCCCGCTGTCCAATGCCACGGTGGTGCGGTTTTGCAGGCGGATAGAGTCGATGTCGCGCGCCTGATCGCCGACGAAGTTGCCTTTGCCGGGGTCGTTCAGCACGTCGGCTTCGGTGAGCGCGCCTGACAGCTTTTGCCGGATCGTCTGCGCGCTGGCGTAGAAGCGCGTTTCCACCCGGTCGCTCAGCTTCAGCCCGACATTGCCGTTGAAGCGCAGCGCGCGGCGGCGGCCATGGTCGCGATCGCCATCGGATCGGTCGGCAGTGATAGCCGCCCATGCGTCGCCTCGCTCGTCCGCATAGCCATAGGCCGCTTTTGCCCGCAACGTGTCGAAGGAACCGCCATCGACCCGCATTTCCAAGCCCGGCGCGCTTCGTCCGGTCGGCGTCACGGCGTTGATCGCACCGCCCAAAGTGGAGCCGCCGAGCCGAAGGGCATTGCCGCCGCGATAAACCTCCAGATGCTGGAAGACCTGCGGGTCAAGTTCCTGAAAATCGCCATTGTCATCGGCCATGTTGATCGGGATGCCATCTTGCAACAGAGTCAAGCCGCGCATGTGGAATCCGCGCGACAGGCCGGAGCCGCGAATGGAAATGCGTACTTCCTGTCCGAAGCGCGGCTGGGTGTAGACGCCCGGCGAAAAGGCGAATGCGTCACGCAAAGAGACGGCGACCCTATCCTGAAACTCGCTGGCCGAAACAACGTCCGCACCACCGGCGGTGCGGGTCACGCGAGCTTCGGCTTCTTCCACCGCGCGGGTGGCGGTGACGATGATCCGGCCCTGATCGGGCGCTTCGTCGGCCAGCGCGGGAACGGCAAGAGTGGAAATGGCGAGGGCGCACAGCGAAACGCTGCGCGAAGCAAGGACGATGGACATGGAAAGACAACCTTCATGAAAAATAGCATCGACGCCGCATGAGACGAACGGCGCACAAGGGATTTTCAGAAGGCTACAGGCGGGCCTGACGATGGCGGGGGTGGCGCGGCGAGCCGGGCGACAAGGCCGGTTTTGAGCGCGAAGGCAATCGGCCCGAAGGCCAGTTGCCAGGCAGGAAGGGCGATGTCAGCCGCCGTAATCGACGGAACGAGCGGCTGGACCGAGGCCGCAAAAGGGCAATGTTGCTGGACTGGAGCGCCATCATCCCCGGAATGATCCTTGCCGGGTGCCTGGCCGCGATCGACCACGACATTGACAGCACCCTGCCCGGTACACAGCGTGACAACAACGCCCCGATCCGTCCGCACCGGCATGAAGCCGGATGGCGCGATCAACTGAATGGCGAGGACAAGCAGCGCCAGCGCAGCCAAAAGACCCCGCGCAGCTTCGGATTGTCTGATCGCCCCCGTCATGCCGCCGCCACTAGCGTCCGCGGCGCCGGTTGTCATCATTATAACCGTGAGGCCCCGCGCCACTCACCTTGACGTAAACGTAAAGTCAACCTAGATTGCCCGCCATGGACCAGCGCAGCAGCATTGCCGGCATTGAATTGCCGGATCACCGCGAACGACAACATTATACGATCACCGACCTGTCGGAGGAATTTGGCGTCACGGCCCGTGCCCTGCGTTTCTACGAGGATGAAGGACTGATCGCACCGGAACGGCAGGGGCTGGCCCGCATATATTCGCGGCGCGACCGGGCGCGACTGGCCTGGATCCTGCGCGGGAAGCGTGTCGGTTTTGGCCTGGCTGAAATCAGAGAGATGATCGACCTTTACGACGCGGACGAAGAGCATGAAGAGCAACGTCGCGTTACAGTGGCGAAGTGCAAGGCGCGCATCGAACTGCTGACCCGGCAAAAGGACGATATCGATGCGGCGATCGCCGAACTTTCAGGATTTGTGAGCGCGCTCGACAAATAACGACGTCATCAGAACGATAAAATTCCCGGAGAAGATCATGCCCAGCTACACCGCCCCTGTCCGCGAGACCCGTTTCGTGCTCGACCATGTTCTGGGTCTGGACCGCTATTCCAATCTACCGGGGTTTGAAAACGCCACCCCCGATCTGGTCGACGCGATCCTGACTGAAGGCGGCAAGCTGGCGGCGGAGGTCCTGTTTCCCCTGAACGCCGTAGGGGACAAGGAAGGCTGCACCCGCAATCCCGACGGCAGCGTCACTACGCCGACCGGGTTCAAGCAGGCGTTCGACACTTATGTGGCAGGTGGCTGGACCACATTGCAGGCGCCGGTCGAATATGGCGGACAAGCCTTGCCCAATGTCGTGGGCGCGGCAGTGGGCGAATATATCCTGTCGGCCAACCATTCCTTTGAAATGTATCACGGCCTGACCAACGGCGCAGTAGAGGCCCTGCTGGTCAAGGGCAGCGCCGAACAGAAGCAGAAATATGTGCCCAACATGGTGTCAGGCAAATGGACCGGCACCATGAACCTGACAGAACCGCATGCGGGCACGGACCTGGGCCTGATCAAGACCAAGGCGGTTCCCAATGGGGATGGCAGCTATGCCATCACCGGGACCAAGATTTTCATTTCGGCTGGCGAACATGACCTTGCCGAAAACATCATCCATCTGGTTCTGGCAAAAACCCCTGACGCACCGGAAGGCAGCAAGGGTATTTCGCTGTTCGTCGTTCCCAAGATATTGGTGCAGGACGACGGATCGCTGGGGCAGCGCAACGCGGTTTCCTGCGGGTCGCTGGAACATAAGATGGGCATTCACGGCAATGCGACGTGCGTCATGAACTATGACGGTGCGACCGGTTGGCTGGTGGGTGAAGAGAATAAGGGCCTGGCCGCCATGTTCATCATGATGAACGCAGCGCGCATGTGGGTGGGGATGCAGGGGCTGGGCCAAGCGGAGATCGCTTTCCAGAATGCCGTCCATTATGCACGCGAACGACGGCAGGGCCGCGCGCTGACAGGGGCGAAGGACAGCGACGAAAAGGCCGATACGCTGTTCGTCCATCCCGACGTGCGCCGCATGCTGATGGAAGCCAAGGCGCTGACCGAAGGATTACGCGCCCTGATGCTGTGGGGCGGGCTTCAGGTGGACCTGGCCCATCATGCAGCCACTGAAGAAGAGCGGCAGGCAGCGGATGATCTGGTCGGCCTGCTTACGCCGGTGATCAAGGGCTATGGCACGGACAAGGGTTTTGACGTCGCGGTCATGTGCCAGCAGGTGTTCGGCGGGCACGGCTACATCTGGGAAAATGGCGTCGAACAATATGTCCGCGACGCACGCATCGCCCAGATTTACGAAGGCACCAATGGCATACAGGCGATGGACCTGGTCGGTCGGAAATTGCCCCAGAACGGCGGTCGCGCGCTACAGGCATTCCTGAAGCTGGTGGCGGACGAGGTTGCCGAGGCAAAGGACGATGAGAAGCTCAGCGCTTTGGCGCAGGCCTTGGAGAAGGCGAGCGGCCAGCTACAGGCCGCGACCATGTGGTTGATGCAGAATGCGATGCAGAACCCGGAAAATGCCGGCGCGGGCGCGGTGCCCTATATGCACCTGATGGGCATCGTCGCGACCGGCCTCATGTGGCTGCGCATGGCGAAGGCCGCGGCGGCCATGCTGGAGACAGGTGAAGGCGAAGCCGCCTATCTGGAAGCCAAGCTGGTGACCGCGCGCTACTTCGCCGAACGCATCATGCCCGACGCCGGGGCACTGCGCCGCAAGATCGAAGGCGGTGCGGAAAGCCTGATGGCGATCGACCCGGACATGTTCCTGGCGGGTTGAGGGGGTCTCTGAAGCTAGCCGCTGCGACACATGGGTTGCGGTGGCGGCTTTTGCTGGACAGGGGCGCGCGACATTAGGCGATGACAGCGAGAATGGACAATTCGGCTGTTAGAGAGCGACCTGAGCGGCATGATATTTTCAGACATCATCCCATAATTGCCTGAGACCCCAGCCTTCGCTGGGGTGACGATGAGGGCGAGTGTCGACATTCAAGTAGCTTTTGGGTGGGGTCTGCAAATGGTCGCGCGCGTTAAGTGGACTATGCCGTCTGGGAACTGCCCTGAAATAAGGACTATCGTGCTCCTGCGCAGGCAGGAGCCCAACTCCACCGTATGAACTGTGCTCCTGCCTGCGCAGGAGCACGTCATCCTCTATGGCCGCTTCCGTTCGTAGGGGCCACGGCATCCCCTCTGACTATCCGGGTCGTCAGGCAAATTCTGATGCCTTAGTCGCCCCAGATTTCCTTGAGCTTGCTGAAGAAGCCCGTCGATTGCGGGCATTCATCGCCCGTTTCCGTGGCGCGAAATTCTTCGAGCAGTTCGCGTTGGCGCGCGGTGAGGCGGGTCGGGGTTTCGACATCGACCTGGACGACAAGGTCGCCCTGCCCCCGACCATTCAGCACCGGCATGCCCGCGCCGCGCTGGCGGATTTGCTTGCCTGACTGGATACCGCTGGGAATCTTGATCTCATGTCGCTGGCCGTCGAGGCCGGGCACTTCGATGCTGCCACCCAGCGCAGCCGTGGTGATGCTGACGGGGCAGCGGCAGAACAGCGTCGTGCCGTCGCGTTCGAAGATCGAATGCCGTTTCACATGGAGGAAGATGTACAGGTCGCCTGATGGCGCGCCCCGCGCACCGGCCTCGCCTTCGCCGGACAGCCGGATGCGGGTCCCGTCATCGACGCCCGCGGGGATGTTGACCGACAGCGTCTTGGGCCGGTCGACGCGTCCTTCGCCCCGGCAGCTGCGGCAGGGGCTTTCAATGATCTGGCCCGCGCCATTGCAGCCCGGACAGGTCCGTTCGACGACGAAGAAACCTTGCTGCGCCCGCACCTGGCCATGGCCATGGCAGGTGGTGCAGGGCTTGACCCCGGTGCCTGACTGCGCGCCAGAACCCTCGCAGCTGTCGCAGGGTGCAGAAACCTCTATCTCTATCTCGGTCTTTTTGCCGTGATAGGCTTCGTTGAGGCTGATCTCCATGTCATAGCGCAGGTCGGCGCCGCGACGCTGGGACTGACGCCCGCCACCGCCAAAGCCGTTCTGGCCGAAGATCGTTTCGAAAATATCGCCGAGGTCCGAAAAGCCGCCAGCGCCGCGTCCATTGAAGCCGCCGCCACCGCCGCCATTCTGGGCATTGGTATAGGCCGCATGACCATAGCGGTCATAGGCGGCGCGTTTTTGCGGGTCCTTGAGGCACTCATAGGCTTCGGACACGGCCTTGAACCTGGCCTCGCCATCGCTGCATCCCCCGGTCTTGTCCGGGTGATATTTCATCGCCAGCTTGCGATAAGCGCTTTTTATCACGCCCGCGTCCGCCGTCCGCTCGACCTCGAGCAGTTGGTAATAGTCCAATTCGCTACTCATCTTGCCCCCGGCGCGCGCACGTCCCACGACCTGTTTTCCAAATCCCCTGTCGCAAGCGACAGGGGATCGACCCTGACCGAACGGCGGTAGCAGCTACCATAACCGTTCGGTCCAGGCGAAGTCGAGAAGCGCTTCATCGAGCCTTACGCCTTGTTGTCGTCCACTTCCGAAAATTCGGCATCGACCACATCATCATCGGCCTTGGGCGCGTCGACATCCGGGGAAGCTCCCTGAGCCTGCTCCTTTTCATAGATGGCCTGGCCAAGCTTCATAGCGACCTGGGCGAGTTCCTGCGCCTTGGTCTTCATCGCTTCGACATCACCGCCTTCGACAGCGGACTTGGTCGCAGCGATGGCTGTTTCGATTTCCGATTTCAGCGCGGCATCGACCTTGTCGCCATGTTCTTCCAGCTGCTTTTCCGTGGTGTGGACCAGGCTTTCGGCGTTGTTCTTCGCCTCGGCCCCTTCGCGACGCTTCTTGTCCTCTTCGGCGAAGCGTTCTGCGTCCTTGACCATCTGGTCAATGTCGGCATCGGACAAGCCGCCCGACGCCTGAATGCGGATCTGCTGTTCCTTGCCAGTGCCCTTGTCCTTGGCATGGACATTGACGAGGCCATTGGCGTCGATGTCGAAGGTGACTTCGATCTGGGGCACGCCACGCGGTGCGGGCGGAATGCCAACCAGGTCGAACTGACCCAGCAGCTTGTTATCCGCAGCCATTTCACGTTCGCCCTGGAACACGCGGATGGTCACCGCCTGCTGATTGTCGTCGGCGGTCGAATAGACCTGGGACTTCTTGGCAGGGATAGTGGTGTTGCGATCGATCATGCGGGTGAACACGCCGCCCAGCGTTTCGATGCCGAGCGACAGCGGGGTCACGTCGAGCAGCAGCACGTCCTTGACGTCGCCCTGCAACACGCCCGCCTGGATCGCCGCGCCCATGGCGACGACTTCGTCCGGGTTGACGCCCGTGTGCGGCTCCATGCCGAAAAAGTCCTTCACGGCCTCACGCACCTTGGGCATGCGGGTCATGCCGCCGACGAGGACGACTTCGCTGATCTCGCTTGCGGCAATACCCGCGTCGGCCAGCGCCTTCTTGCAAGGCTCCATGGTCCGCTTGATGAGGTCCATCACCAACCGTTCCAGATCGGATCGGGTGATGTTCTTGACCAGATGCTTCGGGCCATTCTGGTCAGCGGTGATGAAGGGCAGGTTGACTTCGGTCGTCTGTGCCGATGACAGTTCGATCTTGGCCTTTTCGGCTGCTTCCTTCAGGCGCTGCAGAGCCAGCTTGTCCTTGGTGAGGTCGATGCCCTCATCCTTCTTGAAGCTTTCGGCCAGATATTCCACCAGCTTGGCGTCGAAATCCTCGCCGCCCAGGAAGGTGTCGCCGTTGGTCGACTTCACTTCGAACACGCCGTCGCCGATCTCAAGGATCGAAATGTCGAAGGTGCCGCCACCAAGGTCATAGACCGCGATCGTCTTGCCGTCCTGCTTGTCGAGGCCGTAGGCGAGCGCCGCAGCCGTCGGCTCATTGATGATGCGCAGCACTTCAAGGCCCGCGATCTGCCCGGCGTCCTTGGTCGCCTGACGCTGGGCGTCGTTGAAGTAGGCAGGAACGGTGATAACCGCCTGGGTGACCGTTTCGCCCAGATAGCTCTCGGCGGTTTCCTTCATCTTCTGCAGGGTGAAGGCGGAAATCTGCGAAGGCGAATAATCCTTGCCGCCCGCCTGGACCCATGCGTCGCCATTGGCGCCCTTGACGATGTGATAGGGGACAAGTTCCATGTCCTTCTTCGTCGTCGGATCATCGAATCGACGCCCGATCAGGCGCTTCACCGCGAAAATGGTGTTGTCCGGGTTGGTGACGGCCTGGCGCTTTGCAGGCTGGCCGATCAGGCGCTCGCCATCCTTGGTGAAGGCGACGATAGACGGCGTAGTCCGCGCGCCTTCCGCATTTTCGATCACCTTGGGCTTGCCGCCGTCCATCACAGCCACGCAGCTGTTGGTGGTGCCAAGGTCAATGCCGATTACTTTTCCCATCTTGTCCTCTTAAACCCCAATTTCATTCAGCGGTTGACGGCCCCATACCTCACGAAAGCGCCAAGGCAAGGCCATTTGCGGATGGGATATAGGCGCGATCTTTCTTGGCACAAGAAGCCGTGGCGATTACCGTAACAATCGACCGGAAACGAGACAGTCACGAAAGCGACAGGCGATGCGCGCATTTTTATCCATCCTTCCCCTTGCTGCTCCTATTTTGCTGACCGCGTGCGGCGACCCCGCCCCGACTTATATCGATCAGGCCTGGGTCCGGCTAAGCCCCAACAAGGACCGGCCATCTGCAGGCTATTTCGTCGCGCATGGGGGTGACGCAGGCACGCAGCTGCGCGGGGTCATGACGGATTATGCCCTCAAGGTAGAGATGCATGAAAGCATCAGCGAGGGCGGCGTCATGAAGATGAAGCCGATCGATTCGGTCGACATTCCAGCCAAGGGCAAGGTCAGCTTTGCGCCCGGTGGCAAGCACCTCATGATCTGGGGCATCAACGACACCGCGATCAGCCGGGGCAAGATGACCTTCACGTTCCTGCTAGCGAATGGCGACCGGCTGCTGGTCGACGCCGCCATCCAGAAGCCCGGCGCTGCAGAACCTGCAATGGCCGCTGGCGAGGGGCATGAATAGAATTGAGCAGCCGCGGCCTCACCCCTGCCGAAGCCGCCCTTGCCCGGTCGGTCTTTGGAAGGGCGATCGACTATGACAGGGTGCGGGTGCACAACCGCAAATGGTGGCCGCTCCAGCCGCGCGGCGTGACCATGGCGCCCGATGGGGACCTGTGGTTCCATCCGGGCGGTGGACTGTTCTGCCCCGACTTCTGTGATACGCCGCTCAATCTTCAGGGGCATTTCATTCATGAAATGACGCATGTCTGGCAGGCGCAGAGGGGCGGCAAATGGTATCTGCCATTGATGCGCCATCCTTTCTGCCGATATGGTTATGACATCGTGCCGGGTCGCCCGTTCCACCGCTACGGACTGGAGCAGCAGGCGGAAATCGTGCGGCACCTCTTCCTGCTGAAACAGGGCGCGCGCGTCGAAGGCAAGCCGCCGCTCGCCATATATGAAGCGTTGCTGCCCTTCACCGCCGCCTGAGGGCGTCCCAGATAAGCTCGGTTTCCAGCCTTTATCCATGCTACATCTTCATTCATGCGCATTCTGACCGCCCTGTTGCCGCTGGCCGCATTTATGGCGACGCCAGTTTTTGCCGGGCAGGCCGATCGCGCCGGGCACTATTATCTGCGCGGGGTGATGGAGACGGGATCGGAACTGATGCTCCATGCCGACGGGCGATTTCAATGGTATCTCGTCTACGGCGCGCTTGACCTGTTTGCCGAGGGTGACTGGAGGGAGGCAGACGGCGCTGTCATCCTGACCGCGCGCAAGAGCAAGGACGTGCCGCAGCCGGGTTTCGAAACGCTTGTGCTGACCGTCAAGGATCGCGCGCTGATCCCGCCCGACGCGCGTGGCGCTTATACGAGGCCATCGGACGAGAGCGACTGAGCCCGGTCGCCCGCCCCTAGCGTACCGCCGGTTCCAGCAGCTGGATGCTGCCGATATCAGCGTCAATCTCTGCACGGATGCCGACCGGCAGGCTGAACTGGCTGGCGATATGACCGAAGGCCGCACCCTGGAAAGCTGGTATGCCCAGCGGTTCAAAATGCTGCTGAAGCACTTCCGATACGGTGAAGCCGCCATAGGACGATTCGCTGGCGGCGCAGTTGTTGCACTGGCCAAATACCACCCCGGCGACCTTGCCCAGCAATCCGGCGAGCGACAACTGAGTCAGCATCCGGTCGATCCGATAGGGCGCTTCCCCCACATCCTCCAGGAACAGGATGGCGCCATCGAAATCAGGAAGCCAGGATGTTCCGACCAGCGCCGCCAGTACGGTCAGGTTGCCGCCCAGCAAGCGCCCTGTCGCCTTGCCCCCGCGAAATGTGCGGATGCGACCGTTGCGTTGAACCAGGCGGTCTTCCTGTCCGGCGGGGTTGACCAGGGTCGGCGTCGCGCCGTCAAAGGCGATCGCGCGGAAGGCTTCCCAGGCAAATCGCGGCCAGCTGCTGGCGGCATTAGGACCATGGATCGTGGGAAATCCCGCACGGGCGGCGAACGCCAGATGCAGTGCGGTTATATCGCTAAAACCGATCAGCAGCTTTGGATTGGCGCGGATCGTCGCGAAATCGAGAAGAGGCAGGATACGCGCACAACCCCACCCGCCCCGCACTGCGAAGACGGCGCGCACGTCGGGATCGGCGAACATCGCATTGACGTCCGCGGCGCGGTCCGCATCCGTCCCCGCCAGATAGCCCCGGCGTTCGGCCAGATGCTTGCCCAGTTTGGGTTTGAGGCCCATTGCAACGATGGTTTCCTTGACCAGATCCAGGTCGAACAGATCGTCGGTAAAGCCCGCAGGCTCGATCAGGCCCACCGTGTCGCCGGGACGCAAGCGCGGCGGTTTTCCCACTGCTGCGGGCGCCGGAGCCTTCGCAGCGGCCAGAGCGCCACACATCGCCGCCAGCATCATGCGCCGGTCCAAACCAGTCGCCCCGGTCAAAATGGTCGCCCATCCTTGTGGCTGTAACGTCCCCCCGACCACCGAAGGTCGATGTCGGGATAATGCGCATCGCCTATCGGCACGCGGCCGAATGCCAGAAATGCACAGTCAGATCCGCTTTCATTCACCAGATGATGCCCATCTGGATGCCCTTTTGGAAAGGCGGCCATGTCCCCGGCCTGCATCACCTCTCGGCCTTCTTCCTCGATCAGCACCGCTTCGCCGCTCAGCATGACGACAAATTCATCCTCATCTTCATGCCAGTGGCGTTGCGATGAAGCAGCCCCCGGTTTCAGGACGACGTGGCTGACACCGAAATCGGCGAGTCCCGCGGCCAGACCAAGCCGACGCACCCAGCGGTCAGCGACCGCTGCGGCGAACGGCGCTGGATAGCCGGTGCGATTGGTCTGCTCAATGGCTGCAAGATCGATCTTGGGCATGATCTTTCCCTTCCGCTGGCAAAGGCGCTAGCCTTTCGCTAACGCAGCGCCATGATCATGACCAGCACCAATGCCGATGTAGTGGACATAGCGAGCAAGCTGATAGCCTGCCCTTCGGTTACCCCGGCGCGGGGCGAGGTGTTCGCCGTGCTGGAATCGCTGCTCTTGCCGTTGGGCTTTACCGTGGACCGTTTCGTGACGGGCGAAGCGCCCGATGGGCCGGTGGAAAATCTGATCGCCTGGCGCACGACCGGCGCGGGGCCGCATTTCGCCTTTGCAGGGCATCTGGACGTTGTGCCGCCGGGCAATGGATGGACCAGCGACCCTTTCACGCCCGACATTCGCGGTGACTTGCTGCATGGCCGGGGGGCGGTGGACATGAAGGGGGCGATCGCAGCCTTCGTCGCCGCGCTCGCCGATATTCCCGGCGACTTGCCCGGCACGATCAGCCTGATCATCACTGGCGATGAGGAAGGGCCTGCGGTTTATGGCACGCTCGCCTTGATGGAACGCATGGCGGCCCATGGCCTGCGGCCCGACCTTTGCCTGGTGGGCGAGCCCACATCATCGCAGCGGTTAGGGGACGTCATCAAGATCGGTCGGCGCGGGTCGGTCAACATGTGGATCAAGGTCGACGGCGTTCAGGGCCATGTCGCCTATCCGCATCTGGCCGACAATCCCATTCCCCGGCTGGTCCGTTTATTGTCGGCAATCGAAGCCGAAGTGCTGGACCAAGGCACGGACTGGTTTCAGCCGAGCAACATCGAAATCACGGATATTGAGGTGGGCAACACCGCGACCAATGTGATTCCCGCCGCGGCGCATGCGCGCATTTCCATTCGTTTCAACGACCAGCACAGCGGCGCGAGCCTGATCGACCGGATCACGGCGATCGCTGCCGCCGAAAAGGGCGTCGTGACGGCAAAGATCAGCGGCGAACCATTTCTGACAAAACCAGGTGCGCTTTCGGGCCTGGTCGCGGACGCAATCCGCGATGTGACGGGCGTTGAAGCGGAGCTTTCGACCAGTGGGGGCACGTCGGACGCACGCTTCCTTTCGCGGCTGTGCCCAGTGGTGGAATTCGGCCTCAACAATGCGACGATGCACAAGCTGGACGAAGCCGTCGGCATCGATGACCTGAAAGACCTGACCCGTATCTATGCGCTAGTCGTGCGCCGCGCCTTGGGCGGCTGAGGCGAGAATTCAGAGGGGGGTTCAGACCGCCTGACGCTGCGACCGCCTGTCAGGCGCAAAGCGGGCGAGATAATCCTCCTCCCCTGTGGGGCGAGCGACATGATAGCCCTGGAACAGGGTGCAGCCGATGACGCGCAGCATTTCCATCTGGGCTTCGGTTTCGACGCCTTCCACCACGACCTCCAGGCCCAATCCCTGGATCAGGCCCACGACCGCGCTGCAGATGGTCCGCGCTTCGGCGGAAATCACGATATCGCGCACCAGGCTGCGGTCGATCTTGACCCGATCGACCGGCAGTTCCTTTAGCCGGGACAGGTTGGAATAGCCCGTGCCGAAATCGTCGATGGCGATCCGCACACCGTCCTGCCGCAGCGCGTTGAGTTGCTCCAGCACGCGGGCGTCCATCTCCATCGCCAGCGATTCGCTGATTTCCAGTTCCAGCATGTGCGCGGGCGCGCGGTGCGTGGCCATGGCATGCCGCAGGCGGAGGAAAAAGTCGCCCTGCGACAGTTCGCGTGACGAGATGTTGACGGCGATGCGCTGGCCTACTTCAGCCTGCGACCAGCGGGCGGCGGTTTCGCATACGCGGCTCATCACCCAGTCGCCGAGCGCCACGATCGCCCCGCTTTCTTCCGCCACCGGCACGAAAAATCCGGGCATGACTAGATCGCGTTCGGGGTGCGCCCAACGAATCAGGGCTTCGGCAGTGACGATGCGACCGCTGCCAATTTCGATCTGCGGCTGGAACTCCAGCAGAAATTCGTCGCGTTGCAGGGCCAGCAGCATGTCCCGCTCCAGCTCCGCACGATCGGCCGCTTCCAGCGCCAGTTCGGCCGTGAACATTTCGGCCCGCCCGCGTCCCTCACGCTTTGCATGATACATGGCGATGTCGGCTGACCGCAGCAGCGCCGACAATGTGTCGCCATGATCCGGGTAGCAGGCGATGCCGATCGACGCGCCCAGGTCCACATGCTGGCTGCCCAGGTCGAACCGCTCGCGGAGCGCGAACTGGACCGCGCGGGCGATTCGCGTTGCGCCGCCATGGCCCGGTATGTGGGGGAAGAACATGGTGAATTCGTCGCCCGCCAGCCGCCCAAGGACCGGATCGCGGATCCCCGCGCTGACCTGCGCCATCACCACTTCGCGCAGCCGTCCCGCGACGCGGGCAAGCAACTGATCGCCCGCCGCGTGGCCCAGCGTGTCGTTGACGGCCTTGAACCCGTCCAGGTCGATGAAGAACAGCGCGCCGCGCGCATCTTCGCCGCTGTCGGCCAACAGGCGCTCTACCTGACGGCAAAAGCTGGCGCGGTTGGCAAGGCCGGTCACCTGGTCGAACAGCGCCAGGGTCTGAACATGGTCCAGATTGGTGCGCACCTGGCTGAACAGGCTTTCCATGGCAACGGCGAGGTCAGGCAGTTCGGCGCTGATGTCATGGGGCACGGGCGAATGCAGATCACCATGTGCGGCGGCGATCAGCCGTTCAGACGCGCTGTCGATGGCGGCGGCAGTGGTCGCGACGTTCCGGCGCGCTGCCGCCCAGCTCATCGTCCCGCACAGGATCGCGACAATCAACAAGCGACCGATGCCCATGACATCTGTCGCCTGCTGCTGTCCGAGCACGAGCGAAAGGATAAACACCAGCGCCCCCGCGGCGCAGGCGAAAGCGGTGGCGCGGCTTTTTAATGTCACGCCTTGCATGCGCCTCCTGCCAACCCATGACGCCCGGTAGGCCGCCGATGGTGCCGATATGAAGGACGCTGGTTAAAAAATGGTCAGTGGCAGATGGATAGCCGCTATTTTTTCCGGCGCAGTATGACGTAGATAGCCCCTTCGCCGCCATGGCGGGGATGGGCAAGCCTTACGCTGGCGATCCTGTCGGCGTAGCTGCTGGTTTCGAGCCAATGGCCAATTTCTCCGCGGATAGCGCCACGACGCGTATCGCCGCCGGCGCCGCCGGATCTGGGCGGCTTTCCCGTTACAACCAGAATGACCCGATCATCCCGCGCCAAAGCCATGGCGATTGCCTGGTTCAACCGGGCATGTGCCGCCGACAGGGTATGACCGTGAAGATCGATCGTCATGTCGGGCGCGAGGGTGCCGCCACGAATCCGCCGCTCCCAGTTCGCGTCGAGCACCTTGGCGGGACTGCGCGGCGGATCGGGGCGCGAGGGCGCGGGCGGCTGGGCCTTCAGG